>NZ_JAMYOX010000016.1:0-140791 GCF_040320025.1 Mesorhizobium sp. M0808 | reverse complement strand
CCAAATCAGAACGTCACAGAAGAATCATACAGCACACGCCGGCGGAATCCGACACGTCACAACCGAGTCAATCCGTCGCAGCAAGATGTGTATACGCCCTAGCACAGGTCATGGGAGAAGCATCCGGTCCCGGCGCGCAAATCAGGGCAAGGCGCGGCGTTCCGGCACGTTCATCCCTGATCGAATTGTCTGCTTTCCTCAACGTCACGATACGCCTGCGTCCGCGCAGGGTCAACGGAACCAGCGAAAAGCCCAGCGCATCGACCCGGTCCCGAAGGCGATGGTCGCGCTGAGTTCCTGCTGTTCCCGGAGACCATGGAGCCTCTGGATCTGTGGTCATGGGGCTTTCCTTTCCGGGGCCGCACCACGCGGCACCTGAGCGTCAGTCGCGGGGCGAGGCGGAAAGGTTCATGGGCCGGGGGCCGGGCCGGCTGGATCACCGCCGGAAAATACGGGCCTGCCGGTCCCGAATCCGATCAACCGCGATGAAAGGTGAACGCCTTGCGCAGAATGCTTGCGCGCCACGCAGCCTGTTCTTATATACGCGCCAAGCCGTCCAGCGCCGAATGCCGGTTGCCGGAGCGGAATTTCTTGTGAACAGGGGCTTTCGTCGGAACGCCTGTACGGGTCCTGAGAGCCTGCTTAGCGGAGAGATTAGAGAAATGGCAAAAGTAATCGGTATCGATCTGGGAACAACCAATTCCTGTGTCGCCATCATGGACGGCAAGGAATCCAAGGTCATCGAGAATGCGGAAGGCGCGCGCACGACCCCTTCCATCGTCGCCATCAACAGCGACGGCGAGCGCCTCGTCGGCCAGCCGGCAAAGCGCCAGGCGGTTACCAATCCTGAGAACACCATTTTCGCGGTCAAGCGCCTGATCGGCCGCCGCTACGACGATCCGGTGACGGAGAAGGACAAGAAGCTTGTCCCCTACAAGATCGTCAAGGGCGACAATGGCGACGCCTGGGTCGAGGCCGGCGGCAAGAAGCAGTCGCCTAGCCAGATCTCGGCGATGATCCTGCAGAAGATGAAGGAAACGGCGGAGGCCTATCTCGGCGAGAAGGTCGAGAAGGCGGTCATCACCGTTCCGGCCTATTTCAACGACGCCCAGCGCCAGGCGACCAAGGATGCCGGCAAGATCGCCGGCCTCGAAGTGCTGCGCATCATCAACGAGCCGACGGCGGCCGCGCTTGCCTATGGACTGGACAAGAAGGAAGGCAAGACGATTGCCGTCTATGACCTTGGCGGCGGCACGTTCGATATTTCGGTGCTCGAAATCGGCGACGGCGTGTTCGAGGTGAAGTCGACCAATGGCGACACCTTCCTCGGCGGCGAGGATTTCGACATGCGTCTGGTCGAATATCTGGCAGCCGAGTTCAAGAAGGAACAGGGCATCGACCTGCGGAACGACAAGCTCGCCCTTCAGCGCCTCAAGGAAGCGGCTGAAAAGGCCAAGATTGAGCTGTCGTCCACCACGCAGACCGAGATCAACCTGCCCTTCATCACCGCCGATGCCACCGGCCCCAAGCACCTGACGCTGAAGCTGACGCGGGCGAAGTTCGAGAGCCTGGTCGAGGATCTCGTCCAGCGCACGATCGATCCTTGCAAGGCGGCGCTCAAGGATGCCGGCCTGAAGGCCGGCGAAATCGACGAAGTCGTCCTGGTCGGCGGCATGACCCGTATGCCCAAGATCCAGGAGATCGTGAAGCAGTTCTTCGGCAAGGAGCCGCACAAGGGCGTCAACCCGGATGAGGTCGTCGCGTTAGGCGCCGCTATCCAGGCCGGCGTGCTGCAGGGCGACGTCAAGGACGTGCTGCTGCTCGACGTGACGCCGTTGTCGCTCGGCATCGAGACGCTGGGCGGCGTGTTCACGCGGCTGATCGAACGCAACACGACGATTCCGACAAAGAAGAGCCAGGTGTTCTCCACGGCCGAGGATTCGCAGTCGGCGGTGACCATCCGCGTCTTCCAGGGCGAGCGTGAAATGGCCGCCGACAACAAGGCGCTCGGCCAGTTCGATCTGGTCGGCATCCCGCCTGCGCCGCGCGGCGTGCCGCAGATCGAGGTCACCTTCGACATCGACGCCAACGGCATCGTCAACGTCTCGGCCAAGGACAAGGGCACCGGCAAGGAGCACCAGATCCGCATCCAGGCGTCCGGCGGCCTTTCGGACGCCGACATCGAGAAGATGGTCAAGGACGCCGAGGCCAATGCCGAAGCCGACAAGAAGCGGCGCGCGCTGGTCGAGGCCCGCAACCAGGCCGAGGCGCTGGTGCATTCCTCGGAGAAATCTCTGAAGGAATACGGCGAGAAGGTTTCCGAGGCCGACCGCACGGCGATTGCCGATGCGATCGCGGCGCTGAAGACCGCTGCCGAAGGCGACGATGTGACCGAGATCGAGGCCAAGACGCAGACGCTCGCCGAAGTCTCGATGAAGCTCGGCCAGGCCATGTACGAGGCTTCGCAGAAGGAAGCCGCCGAGGCCGACGCCAAGGCTGATGCCGCCAAGGACAGTGACGTCGTCGATGCCGACTTCGAGGAAATCGACGAAGACGACGAGAAGAAGAAGTCGGCCTGAACCGCCTGACGGTACAGGTAAGGGAAAAAGCCCGGCGCACAGCCGGGCTTTTTTGCAACCCTTTGCCGGAAAAACGCTGAGCTGCCCGAAAAAATGCGGACAAAGCCTCGTAGACACTGGCATCGCGGCTCCATCACACCTAAATCGGAACAGCGTGCCGGCAAACGACGCAACGATGCTTCAAGACGTTGACTATCCGGACTGCGGGAAAACATGAAAGCTGATTTTTACGAAACGCTAGGCGTGCAAAAGGGCGCCGACGAGAAGGAGCTCAAGAGCGCTTTTCGCAAGCTCGCCATGCAGTTCCATCCCGACCGCAACCCAGGCGACCATGCCTGCGAGCACAAGTTCAAGGAAATCAACGAAGCCTACGAGACACTGAAGGACCCGCAGAAGCGCGCCGCCTATGATCGCTTCGGCCACGCCGCCTTCGAGCACGGCGGTATGAATGGCGGGGCGCAAGGCTTTGGCGCCGGCGGCTTCGCCGACATTTTCGAAGACATTTTCGGCGACATGATGGGCGGGCGCCAGCGCCGCTCGTCCGGCGGCCGCGAGCGCGGCGCCGACCTGCGCTACAATATGGAAATTACGCTGGAAGAGGCATTTTCCGGCAAGACCGCGCAGATTCGGGTGCCAGCCTCGATTTCCTGCTCGGAATGCTCGGGCAGCGGCGCCAGGCCTGGCACCCAGCCCGTCACCTGCTCGATGTGCAACGGCCACGGCAAGGTGCGCGCCACGCAAGGCTTCTTCTCGATCGAGCGCACCTGCCCGCAATGCCAGGGGCGCGGCCAGACCATCAAGGATCCGTGCCCGAAATGCGCCGGCCAGGGCCGTGTCACCGAGGAGCGCTCGCTGTCGGTAAACATCCCTGCCGGCATCGAGGATGGCACCCGCATCCGGCTGGCCAATGAGGGCGAGGCCGGCCTGCGCGGCGGCCCGTCGGGCGATCTCTACATCTTCCTCGCGGTCAAGCCGCACGAATTCTTCCAGCGCGACGGGGCCGATCTTTATTGCAAGGTGCCGATCTCGATGACGACGGCAGCGCTTGGCGGCTCGTTCGAGGTGACGACACTGGACGGTACCCAGACGAAGGTGAAGGTGCCGGAAGGCACCCAGAACGGTCGCCAGTTCCGCCTCAAGGGCAAGGGCATGCCTGTGCTGCGCCAGCCCAATATCGGCGACCTCTACATCCAGACCGTGGTTGAGACGCCGCAGAACCTTTCGCGCCGTCAGCGCGAATTGCTGGAGGAATTCGAGCAGCTTTCCTCAAAGGACAATTCGCCTCAGTCGAGCGGATTTTTCGCCCGCATGAAAGACTTTTTCGAAACGTTCGGCGAGCACTGAAGCTGATCCCTGGAAAACGCTTCCCGAGCGTCATCAACACCTTATCCGGGGATTCGCCTTGTCTTGCACCTCGTAACTGCTAAGTAGCATGCGAGGGAGCGTTGAGGAGGACTTTCGATGACGCGTAGTCCCGGACTGCGAAAGACGCTGGCGGAAAAGTTTGACGACGAGCTGAAGTTCTTCAAGGGTTGGATCGACAAGCCGAAGGCGGTCGGTTCGATCGTCCCGACCAGTTCCATCACCGCAGGCAAGATGGCCTCGATCGTCGATCCGACATCCGGCCTGCCGGTGCTCGAGGTCGGGCCCGGTACAGGCGTCATCACACGCGCCATCCTCGCCCAGGGCATAAAGCCTGAGAATCTCTACGCGGTCGAATATTCCACCGATTTCGTGCGCCATCTGCGCCAGCTTTATCCAGGCGTCAACGTCATCGAGGGCGACGCCTTCAATCTCGACGCGACGCTTGGCGACAAGCGCGACCTGATCTTCGATTCTGTGATATCGGGCGTGCCGCTGCTCAATTTCCCTGTCGCCCAGCGCATCGCCTATGTCGAGAGCCTGCTCGACCGTATCCCGGCGGGCCGGCCGATCGTGCAGCTGACTTACGGGCCGCTGTCGCCGATCCCGCCGGGCCGCGGCGACTATACGGTCGAGCATTTCCATTTCGTCATCCGCAACATTCCGCCGACGCAGCTTTGGATCTACCGGCGCGGGGCCGCATGAATTGAAGCGTTGGGTTTGAATAGCACTTGTCTTATACCCATCGGGTGACAAGGCAGACCCATGGCTGTGATCCCGAAAATTCTCGTCGTCGCCGGTTCGGTGCGCAGCGGCGCCTATAGCGGCAGGACCGCCGACGTGGCACAGAAGGAACTTGCCATGCAGGGCGCCGAGGTGACCCGCATCTCGCTCGCCGACTATCCGCTGCCGATCCTCGACCAGGATTTGGAAAAGGACGAAGGCATTCCCGAAAACGCCGTCAAGCTCGGCCGGATGATCGCCGCCCATGACGGGCTGCTGATCGCGACGCCCGAATATAACGGCTCCATTCCGCCGCTGCTCAAGAACAGCATCGACTGGGTGAGCCAGCTGCGCAAGGATGGCGGCCGGACGTTCAGGCCGCTTGCCGGCAAGGTCGCCGCCCTCTGCTCGTCTTCCAACGGACCCTTCGGCGGGATACGCTGCATCAACCATCTGCGCGCCGTGCTGGTGCGCTGCCGGATGGAGGTGGTGACACCGGAGTGTTCGGTGCCGGAGGGCGGCTACGCCTTCGACGACGAGGGCAACTTCCGGGACGAAAGACTACGCCAATCGATGGAGCACCTATGCCGAACGCTGATCGAAACCTCGCGCATGCTGTCGACGCGGATCGAGGCATGATCCCGGACGCCGCGCATGCCGACACGATGCAGGAACGGCTGATCGTCGGCCTCGACCTGCCGACGCTGAAGGAAGCCGAGAAAGCGGTGCGCGAGCTCGACGGGATCGTCTCCTTCTACAAGATCGGTTACCAGCTCGCCTTTGCCGGCGGGCTCGATTTCGCCCGCGAGCTGGCCAGCGGCGGCACTAGGATCTTTCTCGACATGAAGCTCCTCGACATCGATAACACCGTTGCCAAGGGGGTCGACAACATCGCCAGGATGGGCATGAGCATGCTGACCATCCATGCCTATCCGAAGACGATGAAGGCGGCGGTCGAGGCCGCGAGGGGCAGCGACCTTTGCCTGCTCGGGGTCACCGTGCTGACCTCGATGGACGAGCAGGACGTGATCGACGCCGGCTATGAGTATGATCCGCATACGCTAGTGCTGAGGCGCTCCGAGCAGGCGCTGCATGCCGGCATGGGCGGCATCGTCTGCTCGGCCGAAGAAGCCGAGGCGGTGCGCCGCATCGTCGGCCCCGACCTGGCGGTCGTGACGCCGGGAATCCGGCCGAAGGGCAGCGACCATGGCGACCAGAAACGCGTGGTGACGCCGGCGCAGGCGATCCGCAACGGCTCCAGCCACCTCGTCGTCGGCCGGCCGATCGTCGGTGCGGCCGACAGGCGGGCGGCAGCGGAAGCGATCCTCGATGAAATGCGCTCGGCCTGAGGGCAGGAATTAACCCGGAGAAAAGCCATGCCCAAAGGATACTGGATCGCTCGCGTCGACGTGCGCGATGCGGAAGGCTACAAAGACTATGTCGCCGCCGCCAAACCGGCCTTCGATCGCTTCGGCGCCAAGTTCCTGGCGCGCGGCGGCGCACATGAGAAGGCCGAGGGGCCGGGCCGCGACCGCAACGTGATAATCGAGTTTCCGTCGCTTGCGGCGGCGCATGACTGCTACCACTCGCCCGAATACCAGCGCGCTGTCGCGATCCGCCAGAAGGTGGCCGATGGTGAAATCGTGCTGGTCGAGGGGATTTAGGCGAGAAGCCGGTTCGCCGCTGCGTCCGCCATCGCGTCGGCGAGGCTCAAGCCCCATTGCTGGCGACAGTAATCGCGGAAATCGAAGCAGGGCAGGCCGGGGCAGACCTCGAACTCGATGAGGTGGACGCTGTCGTCGGCTTCGACCCGGAAATCGATGGAAAACACATCCCGCAGGCCAAGCCCGACCATCAGGCGTTCGGCGATGCGACGGATTCTTGCATCGGCTTCAGGCTGGCTGCCGGCGACCGGCAGCAGCACCGGCTCGGTATATTTTCCCGCAGCTTTCGCCGCTGCGCCGGTATCGCCGTAAAGCGCCAGGCTGTCCTGCATGGTCTGGAAATCGCCGCCCGAATCGACAAAGGCGATGCCCAGCGCCTCGACGCCGGTATCCGGCCTCAATCCGAGAAAACTGGCGCGCGCGTTGCGGCCGGCGACATAGGGCTGGACGACGACATCGTCGCGATAGGCGGCGAAGACGCGCCGGCTAAGCTCCAGCGCATGGCCGAGATCGTGGCAGCGCGAATCCGGCCAGATGCCGATCTTGGCGCCGAGCCGGTTCGGCTTGACGAACCAGCCGGCGGGCGAGGCCGGTGGCGCGACCAGCCAGGCGCCGTCACGGGCAAGGCCCACCTGCGGCACCGGCAGGCCAAGCGCGCCGAGCACGGCGCCGGACCGGAACTTGTCCTGACAGAGCGCGAACAGCGCGTCGTCGGCGCCGATCGCCTTCAGGCCATTCAGCCGTGCCAGAGCCGGTGCGGCGCCGCCGCGGAAATAGGCGACGCCGTCGGTCAGCGTCCAGACAAGCGTGGTGTTCGGGTCCTCGCCGGCGAGAACGCTTGCGGCGTCGTCGAGCGCCAGCGGGGCAAACGACAGGCCGCGCTTCTGGCAAGCGGCGGCAAGTGCGTCGAATTCAGCAGCGATATCGGTCGATTGCGCCAGATAGGAGGCGATTTCGGCGGCACGCTCCGGCACGTGGTTATCGGCAACCAGCCGATCGAAGCAAGCCTTTTCCGGCTCGTAGACAAGGATCAGCTTCGGCTTGCGGCTTGACATGATCGAACGATTTCCCGGCAGCACGATTGCTAGAGCAATTCCAGGAAAAGTGTGAAACGGTTTTCCGTCCAGAATTGCGTCAAAACAAAGAGATAGAGCGTTTCGGCGTTCCCGCGAAACGCTGAACCGTTCTAGCATCGCACGGCGAGCGCATTCGGCTTTCGCGGAACCGACGTCAGCTGGACGCCTGCACGACAGCAACGGCGCCATCTTCCTGGTTGATCATGATCTTTTCCGAAAACCGGTTCCCACTTTTCGGGATCATGGTCTAGCCAATCAGCACGCGTGGCTCGAAGCGACCATTGACTGGAATGTCGAGCATGAATGTCATGCCGGCTTGCGGGTCGAGCAGGCGCTGCTTCTCGCTCTTGCCCGACCAGGCGGAGGTGACCGCCAGCCGGTCGGCATTCCTGCCGACGAAAGCCGGACAGGAAGGCTGCGTCGCCGGCATCGCCACCGAACGGACGAGCTTGCCGTCGGGTCCATAGGCTTCGACGACGCTGCCGCCCCAGCAGGCGTTCCACAATATGCCGTCACGGTCGAGCACCGAACCATCGATATAGCCCTTGGCCGAACGGTGGTCGACGAAGACCTTCGGTTCGCCAACCGGCAGGCCGGTCGCCGGATCGCAGCCGACGCGCATCAACAGCCCGGTGCTGGTGTCGGTGTAATAGGCGATCGTCCCATCCTCGGAAAAGCAGATCGAATTGGGCACCGTGACGTCGGCATAGAGCCGGCGCAGCTCGCCCTTGAAGAACCAGTAGATCGAACCGGCGGCCTTCTCCTCGCCCTTGCCCATGGTGCCGACCCAGAGGGCGCCGCAAGGGTGAACGCGTGAATCGTTCGAGCGGGTGACCGTATTGTCGGCCTCGATCGGCGTGTGCAGCGTCAGCTTGCCGGTCGCGACGTCGCGGACATGCAGACCGGTCTCGGTGGCGATCAGCTGGCGTTGGTCGTCGATGATGCAGATGGCGCTGGCCATCTGACCGAGCTCGTGGATTTTGACGGCACCGCCCGACAGGCGCTGTTCGAGGAGCTGGCCGTTGACGATGTCGAACCAGTAGAGCGTGTCGGTGGCAGGGTCATAGCTTGGTCCCTCCCCGAGTTGGCAGACATGGTCGGAAAAAACCGAAACAATGGTCTCGCTCATCATGCCACTCCAAACGCCGCGTCCCAGGCCTGAACTGCGGCTTTCGCTCGCGCTGCCACTTCGTCGACGCTCATGCCCGGCTTGAACAGGCTGGAGCCAAGACCGAAGACGCTGACGCCGGCTGCCTTGTAGCCGGCAAAATCCTTATCCGAAACGCCGCCGACCGCGCCGACCAGCACACTGGCCGGCAGCACCGCGCGCATCGCCGAAATGCCCGCCGCGCCAAGCACGCTCGCCGGGAAGAATTTCAGTGCCGAGGCGCCGAGCCGGATTGCTTGAAATGCCTCGGTCGGCGTGAACACGCCGGGCATCGTCACCATGCCGTAGTGCATGGCACGGCCCATGACCTCGGCATCGATATTGGGGCTGACCAGCAGCCGCCCGCCGGCCTTGTGCAGGCCGTCGACATCGGCGGCGCTGAGCACCGTGCCGGCACCGACCAAGGCTGTTGGAGGAAGCGCTCCGACAATGCTGGCGATGGAGGCGTAAGGATCGGGCGAGTTGAGCGGCACCTCGATCGCTTCGATACCGGCGCCGAAGATCGCCTGGCCGATCGCCACCGCCTCGCTTGGCTTGAGGCCACGCAGGATGGCGACCAGACCCCGCTCGAGCTTTGGAAAAGGTGCGGTCTCTGTCATGCGGCAACTCCATTTCCGGCGATCATGCCATTTTCGCGCGCGGCTTCGGCAAGACCGGCACGCACCGCCTCGTCGGCGTCGACCACCCTGACCGCGAGCCCGGCAAGGCCGAGCGCGTCGGCATAGAGCGTGCCAAGTGCGCCCGACGCGATCAGCACGACGGGCACGGCACTCGCCCCATAACGGCGATTTGCCGAAGCGATCTCGCCGCCGATCAGCAGGCCGGACAGGCACGCGGCGGCATCCTCGGGCTTCAGATCCTGCAGCAGGCTGGCGGCGCGGATCGAGAACAGTCTTGAACCGATGTCACCGCCTTCGGCCAACGCCTTCAGGCACCACTCCCGGAAAAATGGATTTTCGGCGGCAACCGGCTTCGGCGGCTCGCCCAGCGAATGGCGCAGGATCGAGTGCGCGGCCAGCACCGAAAACAGCTCGCCGGTCGGCCAGGTGCCGAAACCGGCAACGGCACCGTCCTCGACCAGCACCCATTTCGAATGCGTGCCAGGCATGCAGACGACATGGCGTCCCTTTGCCGGCAAACCGGCGCCGGCAAGCTGCGTCTCCTCGCCGCGCATGACATCCGGGGCGTCGGCCAGACGCTGGGCAAGGCCGGGCACGATGCGGATGTCGCGGCGCTGGCCGGGGATGCGGGCAGCGCCGGCGAGAATAGCGCCGATCGGCGCCGGCACGCTGACATAGGGCGCCTCCAGCCAGCCCTGGCGCGAACCGGCCATGCCGCAAATGATGACCGGCAGCGCCTCGGCTGCGCCCAGTGCAGCCAGATGCCCTTCAAGAATGGACGAAAATCCTTTAGCCTGGGCGGTGATCAGCCCGTCATCGCCGCGCCGCTCGGCGAGAACCTTGCCGGCGCCGTCGAGCAGCCAGACCCTCATACGGGTGGTGCCCCAGTCGACGGCCGCGACGGAAGCTGCCTTGCTCGATGAGATCACAGGAACCCCCCATCGACGATCAGCATCTGCGCGGTCAGCATGCGTGAGGCATCCGACGCCAGGAACAGCACGGTGCCGACAATGTCTTCCGGCTGCATCACCTCTTTGATGCACTGTTTGGCGACATGAGCGGCGAGCGCTTCTTCGGTGACCCAGAGCTTTCTCTGCCGCTCGGTGATCACCCAGCCGGGCGCGATCGCGTTGACACGGATGCCGTCGACGCCGAGCTTGCCGGCAAGACCCTTGGTGAGACCGACGATGCCGGCCTTGGCGGCGGTGTAGGCCGGCATATCGGGATGGTTGATGAGAAACGACGTCGAGGTGAAGTTGATGATCGAGCCGCCGCCGGCCCGCTTCATGCCCGGCGCCACCGCCTGTGCGCTGAAGAAATGCGGGCGCAGGTTGATGGCATGGTTGTTGTCCCAGAACTCCACCGTGACGTCTTCAACGGCATGGCGGTCATCCTGCGCGGCATTGTTGACCAGCACGGTCACGTCGCCATGCGCCTCGGCGGCTTTGGCCGCCGATAGCCGCAACGCCTCGATGTCGCGTATGTCGGTCTTGAGATAAAGCGGCCGCCGGCCCAGCTCCTTCTCTAACCGATCGGCCAGCGCCACGCTCGGACGGTCCGCGATATCGATGAAGGCGACCTTTGCCCCCTGGCGGACAAAACCTTCGGTCAAGGCAGCACCAATGCCGGAGCCGCCGCCGGTGATCAGCACCGAAGCGCCTTCGAGGTCGGCAAAGCGTGCCGATGGCATCATGAAATTCTCTCCCGGTCCAATGATCTCGGTCGGCCGGCGCGCATCCTATCCAGCCGTGTCGGGCGGGCAAGGGCGAAAGAGTGGATTGTCAGGACTTATGTCCGACAAAAGGCCGCACGGGCCGCCGATCGATCAGCTGCCCAGCCGGACGCGGTACAATTCGACGGCGGCTCCGCTGGTCCCGGCAACCGGCTCAAGCCATTCCGGCACGCTGCCGCGCATCAGCCCGGCAAGAAACCCTGCCGGCGCCTTGGCTGCGAGGAGCTTGCTTTCGGCGCTGCCGGGGCACAGCGCGACGAGGCCGACGTGATGATCCGCTACGACCGTCCTGGCATCGGCATCGGACCCAAGGAAGGCATCGAGCGCCAGCAGGTTGCCGGCGACATTGCGATGATAAGGCCCGGCGAAGACGCGATGTCCGGAATAGGCCAGGATAGGCGATCCGAGATTGGAAATTGCCAGCACGGTGGTGCCGGGCAGGCGGCCGAGTGCCGCAAAGGAGGCCACGCGCTGGCAAGCGACATCGGTGCCGTCGCCATTATCCGCCGTGGTGTTGCTGTCGTCGAAGGCTACCGAGGTCGCCGCGGCAGCCCCAGTCCAGACCGCATTCACCGAAACCAGCCAGACGGCAGCCATGCGCAGCGCCACACCGCGCGACGCGCTGGCCTCGGCCCGTTGACGCCATTTGGCAATCCAGGCGGCAAGCGGGATGACGGCGAAGGCGATCGAGAATGTCGAACCGCGTACCTGCCAGGCGCTGACGATGAAGGCCACGACAAGCAGCGCGCCGACAAGGCTGTCCTGCCGCCGCCAGCCACCGCGGCCAAGGCGAAGCGCCATCAGCACGAGCGCGATGAGCGGCGTGGCATAGCGCGCCACCACCCCGGCCGGATCTTCAGCGAGCAGCTTGAACAGCGATTGCGCCTCGTCGATGTGATCAAGCCATAGCTCCTTGAGGCGCGGATCGAGGTTGGCATAGGGCGCCGCCAGGCATTGTGGGAACAAAAGGACGACGAGAGCGGCCAATATCAGGGCAAGCGGGCCAAGCGAGGCGAACCGCCGTTGGCGCGTGCGGCCGGCGGGCTCGACCGACGCTATCGCCGCAAGGCCGGTTCCGGCAATCGCCGCGACGACGAACTGCACGGCCGAGAAGGCGTCGCATTGCGCCTGACCCCAGGCGGACCATGGAATGGTGACGACAAAGACGAGGGCGGAGACGCCGGCAAAGCCGAGGCCGAAATCCCTGGCGATCAGCCTCTCGCCATTGGCGCCGAGGGCGAACAGCATGGCAACAGAGGCGCCGATGGTGGCCACATAAGGCGCGGTCTCCATGCCGACGGCCAGCATCAATCCGGTGCACAGGCCGGAGAGCAATGCCGCCGGCCTGCGCGTTCGCGCTTCAAGCAACAGGCTCAGGCTGGCCATGCTCAGCATCAGCTGGACATTGTGGTGATCGAGCGCGCCAGGCGAAAAAATACCGAGGAAATACAGTGCGGCAGCGCCGATCACGACAGCGGGCAGCACGGCGCTGTCACCGGCAAAGCTGCGCGCGGCGCGAGCCGTGAAAAATACGGTCAGGCAGAAGAGCAGCGCCGGCCACAGCACTTGCGCAACATTCTCGGCCAAGGCCGCGCTGCCGGTCAGGGCCGATACGGCGATGATGATGGCGGCGATCGGCGCATCGACCAGCCGCGACCAATGCATGACGAAACCGCCTTCCAGGCCCATCCTGTACTGGTGGAGATCGAACCACCTTTGGCCGGCCAGCATGTCGCGAACTTCGACGAGGCGCAGCAGATTGTCGTTGTCGCCGCCGGCATTGGTCAGTGCCGGGAAGCCGGCAAAGGCATTGACGGCAAGCGCCAGCACCGTGGCAAGCAGCGCCAGCGCGATATCGGACCTCCAAATGGAGGCGCCATCGTCGGCTGTGCTCATATCGGGACCTTTGGAAGGAATACGGGGCGGTTTAAACCTAGCCTTAACAGCTTCAATAAATAGTAAAGCCGCCCGAGCGAGGCCGGCGTTTGAGCGGTCAGGGGCCTCACAGGGCATCCGGAGACGAAAAATGCCACAAGAAGTGCGCCATGAGCCGAGCATCGCCGTGCTCCTGCCTTGCTACAATGAGGAGCTGACGATCGGCGAAGTGGTGCGGCGCTTTCGCGAAACGCTGCCTGCCGCCGCGATCTATGTCTACGACAACAATTCGCGCGATCTGACGGCGCTCCGAGCCCGCGCCGCCGGCGCCATCGTGGTGCGCGAGCCGCGCCAGGGCAAAGGCAATGTCGTGCGCCGCATGTTCGCCGACATCGAGGCCGACATCTACCTGATGGCCGACGGCGACGGCACCTATGCGCCGGAGGACGCGCCGCAACTGATCAACACGCTGCTGACCGAGCGCTCCGACATGGTGGTGGGCACCAGGCGCGGCGTCGCCAACGACGCCGGCAGGACAGGCCACGCCTTCGGCAACCGCATCTTCAACAGCCTCTACAAACGTTTGTTCGGCTCGGACTTTACCGATATCTTCTCGGGTTACCGCGCCTTCACCAGGCGCTTCGTCAAGAGTTTTCCCGCCGTTTCCGGCGGTTTCGAGATCGAGACCGAAATGTCGGTGCACGCCTCGCAGCTCAAATTGCCGGTCAGCGAGATCGGACTCGACTATGGCCGCCGGCCGGAAGGCTCCTCGTCGAAGCTGTCGACCTTTCGCGACGGCGCGAAGATCCTGTGGATGTTCGCCATGCTGATGAAGGAGACGCAGCCGCTGCGTTTCTTCGGCGCTTTTTCGGTGTTCTTCCTGGCATCAAGCCTGTTTCTGATGGCGCCGGTGCTGATCGAGTTCGCCGAAACCGGGCTTGTGCCGCGCATGCCGACCTGGGTTCTGTCGGTCGGCCTGCTGCTGCTGTCGATGCTGGCGGCGGTGACCGGGGTGATCCTCGATTCGGTGTCGCGCGGGCGCGCCGAGCAGAAGCGCATCTTCTATCTGTCGATGCCTTCCGGTCGCGTCGAACGTGAACGTGCAAGCGCGCTCGCGACTTTGAAGGCCGGACCGCGCAAGACCCCGCGCGCGGCCTAGAGCCTAAATGGGACGCCTCGCCCGCTTCATTGTCGCCGGCGGCATCGGCTTCGTCGCCGACGCGGGTGCGCTTTGGCTGGTGCTGGCGGCAACGCCGCTTGGCCCCTTGGCAGCCCGCATCATTTCGATCGGTTTTGCGCTGTCCGCCACCTGGCTGATCAACCGCCACCTGACCTTCTCGCCTTCCAGCCGGGGCATCGCGCATGAGGGCGCCCGCTACGGCGGCGTCGGCATTGCCACCAGCGTCGTCAATTATCTCGTCTATTGCGTCATGTTGTTCGCACTGCCGATGGTGTCGCCGCTCATAGCCCTTGCGGTCGCCTCGCTGGTCGCCATGGCGCTGTCCTTCCTCGGCTATTCCAAGCTGGTGTTCGACCGCTGAAGGCACATCGCGTTGGGATCTGCGCCAAGCGAAGCGCAGCCTCATCATGACCTTGGCCGATTGGCAGAGGCCGCCGATTTCCTTATATCGCTGTCGTCGATGCATCGGCCCGAAAAATCGGAATCGATTTTCGGAAAGCACGATGCATGGATTCAAGAAATGTTGGAGCGTACTTTGTGCGTCCAAGTGGATCGCTCCAAGTGCGCCGGAGAGCTGCCATGCCCCTGAAAGTCGCCGTCCAGATGGACCACATCTCCACCGTGTCGGTAGCCGGCGACACGTCGTTTGCACTGTCGCTGGAGGCGCAGCGGCGCGGCCACCAATTGTTCCACTACACGCCCGACCGGCTGTCGCTGCGCGACGGCAAGGTGTTTGCCCGTATCGAGGCGATGCAGGTCCGCGACGAGAAGGGCAATCATTATTCGCTGGGCGAAGAAGTCCGCACCGATCTTTCGGAGATGGACGTCATCCTTTTGCGGCAGGATCCGCCCTTCGACATGAACTACATCACCACCACGCATATTCTCGAGCGCATCCATCCGAAGACGCTGGTGGTCAACGACCCGGCCTGGGTGCGCAACAGCCCGGAAAAGATCTTCGTCACCGAATTTCCCGACCTGATGCCGGACACGCTGATCACCAAGGACCCTCTCGAGGTCGCAGCCTTCCGCAAGGAGTTCGGCGATATCATCGTCAAACCGCTCTACGGCAATGGCGGCGCCGGCATCTTCCACCTGCACGAGGCCGACCGCAACCTCGCCTCGCTGCTCGAAATGTTCGACCAGTTGTTCCGCGAACCCTACATCGTGCAGCGCTACCTCAAGGAGGTGCGGGCTGGCGACAAGCGCATCATCCTGGTTGACGGCGAGCCTGTCGGCGCCATCAACCGGGTACCGGCCGAGCATGATTCCCGCTCCAACATGCATGTCGGCGGCCGCGCCGAAAAGACCGAGCTGACGGCGCGCGAACGCGAGATCTGTGCCCGCATCGGCCCCGCGCTGAAGGAGCGCGGCTTCATCCTTGTCGGCATCGACGTCATCGGCGACTACATGACCGAGATCAACGTGACCTCACCGACCGGCATACGCGAAGTGCAGCGCTTCGGCGGCGCCGACATCGCCAGCCTGTTCTGGGATGCCGTGGAGGAGAAGCGCAACTAGCCTCGCTTCGCGAGCGGCCGCGTTGCAAACCATTGCCGCCGTTGCGCTCAGCTGTTCCCCAAATGTTCTTGCCTTCGCCGGAAATCTGTGGTTGTCTCGGGTGACGCCGTTCGCGGCATGATCGCAAAGGCTTGGGGCAAAAGCCTGCATCCGGGGTGAAGACATGGTGGCGCGGGTTCGCACGGTTGCTTTCCAGGGCATCGAGGCCGTGCCGGTCGACGTGCAGGTGATGATCGCGCCGGGCAAGGTCAACATGCACATCGTCGGCCTTGCCGACAAGGCTGTAGCCGAAAGCCGCGAGCGGGTGCAGGCAGCACTTCATGCATCCGGCCTGTCGATGCCGTCGAAGAAGGTCACCGTCAATCTGGCGCCGGCCGACCTGCCCAAGGAAGGCAGCCATTACGATCTGCCGATCGCCCTCGGTCTGATGGCGGCGCTCGGCGCCATTCCGGGCGACATGCTGGCCGGCTATGTCGTGCTTGGCGAATTGTCGCTCGACGGCACCATCGCCGCGGTTGCCGGCGCGCTGCCGGCGGCGATCGGCGCCAATGCCGAAGGCAAGGGCCTGATCTGCCCGTTCGCCTGCGGGCCGGAAGCGGCCTGGGCCGGCAAGGATTTCGACATATTGGCGCCGCGCAGCCTGATCGCCATCGCCAATCATTTTCGCGGCACGCAGGTTCTGTCGCGGCCGGAAGCCGGCATCCACGCCGCGGCGCGCGACCTGCCCGATCTCGCTGACATCAAGGGCCAGGAGACCGCCAAGCGGGCGCTGGAGGTGGCGGCCGCCGGCGGCCACAATCTTCTGATGGTCGGGCCGCCGGGATCGGGAAAGTCGATGCTGGCGCAGCGGCTGCCGTCGATCCTGCCGCCGCTGGCGCCCAGGGAATTGCTCGAAGTCTCGATGATCGCCTCGGTGGCCGGCGAACTCGGCGAAGGAAAGCTCACAGACCGGCGGCCGTTCCGCGCGCCACATCATTCGGCCTCGATGGCGGCGATGGTCGGCGGCGGTCTGCGCGTGCGGCCGGGCGAGGCCTCGCTTGCCCATCACGGCGTGCTGTTCCTCGACGAGTTCCCCGAATTCTCGCCGCAGGCGCTCGATGCACTGCGCCAGCCGCTCGAGACCGGCGACTGCATGATCGCGCGCGCCAATCATCGCGTCACCTATCCGGCGCGTATCCAACTGGTCGCGGCGATGAACCCGTGCCGTTGCGGCATGGCCGGCGAGCCGGGCTATCGCTGTCTACGCGGCGATCGCTGCCGCACCGACTACCAGGCGCGCATTTCCGGCCCGCTGCTCGATCGCATCGATCTCAGGATCGAGGTGCCGGCGGTCTCGGCCAGCGATCTGATCCGGCCGGACCGGGCGGAGAAAAGTGCCGCCGTCGCACTACGTGTTGCCCGCGCCCGTACGATCCAGCGCGAGCGCTTCGAGCGGCTCGGCGCGACCGCCACCACCAACGCCCATTGCTCGCCGTCAGTCATCGAGGAGATCGCCATGCCCGATGCCGCCGGCCTGTCGTTGCTCAGAGATGCCAGCGAAAAACTCGGCTTTTCCGCGCGCGCCTATCACCGCGTCTTGAAGGTGGCGCGGACGCTGGCCGACCTCGAGGCAAGCGAAACAGTCGGCCGCATCCATCTGGCCGAGGCGATTTCCTACCGCATGAGCTCGGAGCGGATGGCGCAGGCGGCGTGACGTTCCCCTCCCCCCCTGGGGGGAGGGTGGCCGCGAAGCGGCCGGGTGGGGTTGCCGGCGACGTGCTCTGCCTTTAACGTCTGCACGATATGCGCAGATCAAGATGGCACCGAGTATTGGTCGCCAAGACAATCCCGTTCTTGTCGCTGGAATGGGAGTCGGCGCAATTCTTGCAGGACCCCTCCCGGCCCTTCGGGCCACCCTCCCCTCAAGGGGGAGGGGGACACCGACTCCCATGCCTTCGCTTCAGGTGCCCTGCTTCGCCTTCAGCTCCAGCCTCCGTGCGTGCAGCACCGGCTCGGTATAGCCGTTGGCCTGGACGCGGCCCTTGAAGACCAGATCACACGCGGCGAGGAAGGCGATGGACTTGTCGAAATCCGGCGCCATCGGCCGGTAGAGCGGATCGCCTTCGTTCTGGCGGTCGACGATCGCCGCCATGCGTTTCATCGTCTCCATGACCTGCTCGGGCGTGCAGACGCCGTGATGCAGCCAGTTGGCGATGTGCTGCGAGGAGATGCGCAGCGTGGCGCGGTCCTCCATCAGGCCGACGTCGTTTATGTCCGGCACTTTCGAACAGCCGACGCCCTGGTCGATCCAGCGCACGACATAGCCCAGAATTCCCTGCGCGTTGTTGTCGAGTTCCTTCTGGACGTCTTCAGGGGACCAGTTCGGCCGCCTTGCTACCGGCACCGACAGGATGTCGTCCAGTTTCGCCTTGGGGCGGCTCTTCAGCGCCGCCTGGACGGCGTGGACATCGACCTTGTGGTAGTGCGTGGCGTGCAGGGTCGCCGCCGTCGGCGACGGCACCCAGGCGGTGTTGGCGCCGGCCTTGGGATGCACGATTTTCTCGGCCAGCATCGCCGCCATCAGGTCAGGCATCGCCCACATGCCCTTGCCTATCTGGGCGTGGCCGGCCAACCCACATTCCAGCCCGATGTCGACGTTCCAGGCTTCGTAGGCGGCGATCCAGGCGGCCTGCTTCATGTCGCCCTTGCGGATCATCGGGCCGGCTTCCATCGAGGTGTGGATCTCGTCGCCGGTGCGATCGAGGAAGCCGGTGTTGATGAAGACGACGCGTTCTTTCGCGGCGCGGATCGCCTCCTTGAGGTTGACGGTGGTGCGCCGCTCCTCGTCCATGATGCCCATCTTGATGGTGTTTTTGGGCACGCCGAGCAGCGCCTCGACGCGGTCGAAAATCTCGACGGCGAAGGCAACTTCGTCGGGCCCGTGCATCTTGGGCTTTACGATGTACATCGAGCCGGCGCGAGAATTGGCGCGGCGCCCGTTCACGCCGATGTCATGCAGCGCGATCAGCGCCGTCAGCGCCGCATCCATGATGCCTTCCGGCACCTCGTTGCCGTCGCGGTCTGATATCGCCGGATTGGTCATGAGGTGGCCGACATTCCTGACCAGCATCAGCGAGCGGCCCGGCAAGGTCAGCGTGCCGCCATCGGGCGCGGTATAGGAGCGGTCTGGGTTGAGCCTGCGGACAAAGCTCTTGCCGGCCTTGGTGATCTCCTCCGCCAAGTCGCCCTTCATCAGGCCGAGCCAGTTGCGGTAGACCAGCACCTTATCTTCGGCATCGACGGCCGCCACCGAATCCTCACAGTCCTGGATGGTGGTCAGTGCCGATTCCAGCACGACATCGGCAATGCCGGCCGGATCGGTGCGGCCGATCTGGTTGTTGCGGTCGATGACGATTTCAATGTGCAGGCCGTTCTTGACCAGCAGGACGGCTTCGGGGTCGGCGGCATCGCCGCGATAGCCGGCAAACTGTCTGAGGTCGGCAAGCGTGGTGGCGCCGGCACCCTCGCCCAGCCGCAACATGCCGTTGGCGACCGAAAGCCCGTTGACGCCGGCCCATTTGCCTGTGGTGAGCGGCACCGCCTCGTCGAAGAAGCTTTTCACCCAGGCGACGACCTTGGCGCCGCGCGCCGGATTGAATTTGTTGCCTCGCTCGGCGCCGTCCGTCTCCGGGATGGCGTCGGTTCCGTAGAGCGCATCGTACAGCGAGCCCCAGCGCGCATTGGCTGCATTCAGCGCATAACGCGCGTTCATCACCGGCACCACCAGCTGCGGCCCGGCGACCGAAGCGATTTCCGGGTCGACATTTTCGGTGGTCACGCTGAAGGCCGGCCCCTCCGGCAGGAGATAGCCGATCTCGCGGAGGAACGTCTTGTAGGCCTCCATGTCGACGGGCGCGCCATTGTCGCGATACCAGCGGTCGAGCTTGTCCTGCATGGCATCGCGCTTTTCGAGCAGCGCCCGGTTTTTTGGCGAGAGATCATGGACGATCGCCGAAAAACCGCTCCAGAATGCCTCCGCCTCGATGCCGGTGCCCGGCATCGCTTCGTTCACGACGAAATCATGAAGCTCGCGGGCAATCCGCAATCCGGCGATCTCGACGCGATCGGTCATCAGGGCTTCTCCAGACGAAAGGCTAGGCCGGGCCTTTGGCATGTCACGGTGGCAGGGTCAATTCAGCTCAGGGTGAAGGTAGGGCGTTTTCGCTGCCGATCTCCCCCCTTGAGGGGGAGATGGCCGGCAGGCCAGAGGGGGTCGCTTCGCGTGGAGTGCAACTCTTCTTTGCACCAAATCGGGTCGCGCTTCATGCGCGGCGACCCCCTCGGTCGCCTTCGGCGACATCTCCCCCTCGAGGGGGGAGATTACGCGCTCACACCGCAATCCTTGGCCTTCCCGACGCCACCGCCACGACATGCGCCTCGATGAACATGCGCTGGCCCTCTACTGTGGAGACGCGGAACTCGCTGGCGATTTCGATCTCGGCGCTGTCGGTGCCGGCGTCCTTAGCCCGCCCGGCGGCAATCGCCCGCACATCTTTCTCCGCTGCGGCGATCGCCGCTGCTTCGTCGTTGAAATCGCGCACGCTTTCACCGGAGGCGACGCGGAACAGCCCTTCCTTGGGCTGGCTGACGCGCGCCTCGGCCGAGACCCGCACCTGGCCGACGACGGCGCCGAGCGCGTTGGCGACGTCGGTATCCTCAGGCACCATGCATTCATTGCCGACCAGCTCGGCCAGGCCGGCATAGTGCAGCGGCGCCGAGGCGCCGAGGCCGATCACCGGACGGTCGAGGGCGACGCTCAAGCGGGCGATGCCGGGATGCGCGTCGACGGCGCGCTGGACCAGGGCATGGGCGACGGTCGCCGCGCCATCCAGCCCGTCCTCGGCAAAGGCGGTCTCGAGGATGACTTCCGCCGACAGACGGGTCAGCGCGGTCAGCACCCGTTCCGAGATCGCCTCCGGCGAGGCGGCGATGAACTGGCCGCGGCCGTCGCGCCTGCGCGCGAACAGCTCGGCACCCAGACGCGCCGCGGCCGCATCCCAATTGGCCTGCCTGCCCAGCACATGCGCGGCGTCCGACGGCGTGAAGCCGACGACATGCACCAGCCCGCGCGACACCAGCCGGTTCAAGGTGGCGTTCTGGGCGTTCGAGGTCAGCAATCTGTCGAGAGCCTGCGGCACGGCACCAATCAGCTCGTAAAGCTTGGCTTCGGCACCGGTCAGTCCGGCCGCCAGCCGCTCCGGCACGCCGGTGCGCACCGCCAGCCGGCCATCCATGCGGCCGGGGTTGGGCGCGCGCAGCTGGCGTTCGAGCTCTGATGTGACGGCCTCGCCATGCATCAAGCCGGCCAGCGCCAGCGGCACCAGGCGGCGCGGGCCGAGCAGGATTCTCGGATTGAGCGCGCCGTCCTCCAGCGCCACTTCGGAATCGCCGCCGAGGCCAAAAGTGCGCATGGCGACGGCCTCGACCATGGTGCGGAAACCGCCGACGGTGGCGCCTTCCGGATCGAGCCGCGGCCGGCCCTTGTCGAGCACGGCGACGTCGGTGGTGGTGCCCCCGATATCGGAAACCACGGCATCGTCGAGGCCGGTCATGTGGCGGGCACCGACGAGGCTGGCGGCGGGGCCGGACAGGATGGTCTCGATCGGCCGCTGGCGGGCAAAGGCGGCCGAGACCAGAGCGCCGTCGCCGCGCACCACCATCAGCGGGGCGGCAATGTTGCGCGCGGCCAAAAAGCCTTCGGTTGCCGCGACCAGCCGGTCGATCATCGAGATCAGCCTGGCGTTGAGCAATGTCGTCAGTGCCCGGCGCGGGCCGCCGAGCTTGGCCGACAGTTCGTGGCTGGCGGTGACCGGCAGGCCGGTCCTGTCGCGGATCAGGTTCCGCGCGCTTAGCTCATGCGCCGGGTTGCGGGTGGCGAAATAGGCGCAGACGGCAAAGCCGGACACCGACTTTTCCAGTTCCGGCAAAGCTGCCTCCAGCCCGGACAGATCGAGCTTTGCCGCATTGCCGTGGACATCGTGGCCGCCGGGGCAGAACACCACGGGATCGGTGCCAAGCGCCGCCTTCAGCCCGTCGCGGGCAAGGTCGCCCTCGGCAAAGCCGATCATCACCAGCGCGACACGCCCGCCCTGGCCCTCGACCAGCGCATTGGTGGCAAGCGTCGTCGACATCGACACCAGTTTTATCGCAGTCGGGTCAGTGCCGGCCATTTCGAGCACCGCATCGACCGCGCCGGAGATGCCGACCGCCAGATCATGGCGCGTGGTCAGCGCCTTGGCCTTGGCCAGCACCTTTCCGCTTGGCCCGCCGGCCTCCGACCACAGCACGGCGTCGGTGTAAGTGCCGCCGGTGTCGATGCCGAGGAACAGGGGTGAGGGTTTGGGCTTGGCGGTCATATATTTGGGTCCGGAGAATTGCTGCCCCGCCCCTTAGCCGATACGGGCCGGGCGATAAAGGCACGAGCGCTGGGCCAAGGCAGCGTAATCTCCCCCCTCGAGGGGGAGATGGCCGGCAGGCCAGAGGGGGTCGTCTCGCGTGGAGCGCCGGCATTCTCTGGCCGCGATGGCGTTGGCGTCAGGACGTACCGACCCCCTCTGTCGCCTTCGGCGACATCTCCCCCTCAAGGAGGGAGATAGCGGCGCCGCCTACCCGACAAACCCCACGCGCTTGTGCGAGCCATCGCAGAACGGCTTGTTGGCGGAGTGGCCGCAACGGCAGAGGAAGGTGCGTTGCGTGCGGTCGACCGTGTGGCCGGTGCCGGTGACGATTTCGACATTGCCTTCGAGCTTGAGCGGGCCGTTGGTCGTCGGTGTGACGGTCAGCGGGCCATTCCGCACCTCCAGCGCCGGCGTGTCCTTCAGCGCCGGCTCGCCGGTGGCGATGAAGCCCGATTTGGTGTGGCTGCCATCGCAGAACGGCTTGTTCTCCGAGGCGCCGCAGCGGCACAGCGTGGCGCGGTAAGACGTTTCGCCGCCCAGCACGATCTCGGCATGCAGCGCCAGCGGGCCGTTTTCCCTTATGCGCACAGTGTTGACCGCCGGCGGCTGTTCCTGCGGCCCGCCATCCTTGCGGATATAGGTGATGGCGCCGGACGGGCAGGCTTCGGCGAGCGCCACGACCTTCTCGACGCTGGCCGCATCGGGATGGATCCACTGGCCGGGCGCGTTGGGCACGAAAACATGCGGATCGCCAAGCACGCAGTTGCGCGAATGGATGCAACGTTTTCCCGAAAAGCCGATGTCGATCTTCTCGCCTTCGACCACTGCCATGGGTGGGTCTCCTGTCGGACTACGCTATGGCGACAGTCAGGACGACGTCAAGGCAGCATTCTCCCCCTCGTGAGGGCCGACCTCGGGCGCGGCGGTAAGGGAATTCCCATTTTTTGCTCGCAGCACCACATTTTGTTCTTGCTTTGTGCCGGCAGCTATGCTACTAATTTGCGTATGGTGCCAATTGGCTCCAACGACCCGCCTGCCGAGGCGGGTTTTTTGTTTCAGCTTTGAATTCCGGCGTTGCCGGCCTGCACTCGCGGGACGGCCCTCTCCCCCCTCGAGGGGGAGATGGCCGCGCAGCGGCCAGAGGGGGTCGGCACGACCGGACTCGGCCTACTGCTGCAGAACAGGTTGGCGCTCTATGCGCGGCGACCCCCTCTGTCGCCTTTGGCGACATCTCCCCCTCAAGGGGGGAGATCTGCCACGTCACGGAACCAGATCGATTTCCTCGGTCTCGCCGCCACTGCAGGTGTAGCAGCAATCGTCGCACTTTTCCGTATTGCCGGGGCCGACGCCCCAATAGGTATTCTCGTCGCCATCGACCCAGGCGCCGTAGCAGATCGATTCGCCGTCACTGCAGGACAGCGGGATCGCCTTGGTCTCGCCGTCGTTGAGATAGTAATCCTGATTGTTGCCCGGCCAGACATGATCGCGGTCCTGGCTGTAGAGCTCGACGCGCATGGCGTTGGGATGGCTGTTCTTGATCTCGAAAGTGACATCGCCGGCATGCGCGACGGGCGCAAACAGTGCGGCAAGGCAAAGCGACGCGGCGACGCGGCGCGCGAAAGCGTAGGACGACATGATGATTTCCCCCCGGAATGAAGCGGCCTGCCCGGCCGCGAGCGAGAACATGGCATGGCGGCGGGATGGGTGGAAGGGGGTGCGCCATTTGCACATCGCGAAAGCGCAGCGTTGCCAAGGAAGACCCCTCTCCGGTTTGCTTCGCAAACCACCTCTCCCCACTTCGTGGGGCGAGGAAATGCCAATCGCCGAAGCCTCACAAGACCTGGGTTCCTCGCCCCCACGAAGTGGGGGAGAGGTGGCCGCGCAGCGGCCGGAGAGGGGGCGGTCCGACTGGCCTCACCGGCTGGGCTTCAGCAGCGTCCAGATCCAGCCGATGAATGTGAGCACCAGGAAGGGATATCCGGCAGCGGGCAGCGGCTCCGAGGTCGGCAGCAACGGCGCCCCCCAGAGGATCAGGCCCGCCGACGCAACAAACAGCAAGGCGGCCACGACAGCCGTGAGCCGCATCCACAGCGCGAAGGTTTTCGGCGCGCTGACCATGACCAGCGCCGCCGCCCAAAGCGAGATACCGCCGATATAGGAGGGCACGCTGGCCTCAAGCCCCGCCGCATTGCCGGAGAGCAGCAGGCTTTCGCCGGCGAGAAAGGTCAAAAATCCAGCCGCCACGCAGTCATTGCCCTGGCGCTGATATTTCATCGTCAACAGCGCGGTCGCCACCACGAGCGCCACGCCGTCGATCGTCCAGAGCGTTTCGCGAAGTTCGGCGCTCTCGACGAAGGTGCCGGCGAGTCCGAAAGCGCCGCCGATGGCGAGGCCGATCGCGGCGACGAGGTCCAGAGTGGAGCGCATGTGATGTCTCCCCCGAAGCCGCAAGGATACTTCAAGGCGGGACATTCTCCAATGATGGTCCGCTGTCCTGAAGGGTCGCAATGGCCGGCGCGTATCCAGCTTGCTGACCTGTCGCACTCTTCTGCCCAATCTCCACCATGCAGCTTCAGCGCCGCGCTGGCGGGGGGCCCGCTGCCTCCGGCAGCTCCCCCGCTTTCGAAGCCTGCCATCGATTCACTGGATCGATGGCTTGGCGCGCTGTGCGCGCCAACCGGCTTCTCAATCGCCCATCTTCAAGGCCTGGATAAACGCCTCCTGCGGGATATCCACCTTGCCGAACTGCCGCATCCGCTTCTTGCCCTCTTTCTGCTTGTCGAGCAGCTTGCGTTTGCGTGAGACGTCGCCGCCGTAGCATTTGGCGGTGACATCCTTGCGCAGCGCCGAGATGGTCTCGCGGGCGATGACCTTGCCGCCGATCGCCGCCTGGATCGGGATCTTGAACAGATGATGCGGGATCAGCTCCTTCAGCTTCTCGCACATCTGGCGGCCGCGCTTTTCCGCCGCCGTGCGGTGGACCAGCATCGACAGCGCGTCGACCGGCTCCTCATTGACCAGGATCGACATCTTGACCAGGTCGCCTTCCTTGTAGTCGGTCAAATGATAGTCGAACGAGGCGTAGCCCTTGGAGATCGATTTCAGCCGGTCGTAGAAGTCGAAGACCACCTCGTTGAGCGGCAGATCGTAGATCAGCATGGCGCGCTTGCCGACATAGGACAGGTCGGCCTGGATGCCGCGCCGGTCCTGGCAGAGCTTCAGGATGCCGCCGAGATAGTCGTCGGGGGTGAGGATGGTGGCGCGGATCCACGGCTCCTCGATGGCCTGGATCTTGACCACGTCGGGCATGTCGGCCGGGTTGTGCAGTTCCTTGACCGAGCCGTCGTTCAACAGCAGGCGGTAGACGACGCTAGGCGCGGTGGCGATGAGATCGAGATTGAACTCGCGCTCCAGCCGCTCCTGGATGATTTCGAGATGCAGCAGCCCGAGGAAGCCGCAGCGATAGCCGAAGCCGAGCGCGGCGCTGGTTTCCATTTCAAAGGAGAAGGACGCGTCATTGAGGCGCAGCTTGCCGACAGCGGCGCGCAGATCCTCGAAATCGGCGGCGTCGACCGGGAACAGGCCGCAGAACACCACCGGCTGCGCCGGCTTAAAGCCGGGCAGGGCTTGCGCCGTCGGCCGCTTGTCCTCGGTGATGGTGTCGCCGACGCGGGTGTCGGCAACCTCCTTGATCGAGCCGGTGAAGAAACCGAACTCGCCGGGGCCGAGCTCGTCGACATTGATGCGGGCTGGCGTAAAGACGCCGGTGCGCTCGACCAGGTACCTGGCGCCAGTGCCCATCATGCGGATGGTCTGGCCCTTCTTCAGCACGCCGTCGATGATGCGGACCAGCACGATGACGCCGAGATAGGCGTCGTACCAGCTGTCGACCAGCATCGCCTTCAGCGGGGCCGTGATGTCGCCCTCGCGCGGCGGCGGCAGATCGTTGACGATCGCTTCCAGCACGTCGGGAATGCCTAGCCCGGTCTTGGCCGAGATCAGCACGGCGTTGGAGGCGTCGATGCCGATCACCTCCTCGACCTGTTCGCGGATGCGCTCGGGCTCGGCGGCGGGCAGGTCGACCTTGTTCAGCACCACGACGATCTCATGGTTGTTGTCGATCGCCTGGTAGACATTGGCCAGCGTCTGCGCCTCGACGCCTTGCGAGGCGTCGACGACCAGCAGCGAACCTTCGCAGGCAGCGAGCGAGCGCGACACTTCATAGGCGAAGTCGACATGGCCGGGCGTGTCGATCAGGTTGAGGACATAATCCTGGCCATTGTTGGCGCGGTATTTCAGCCGCACCGTCTGCGCCTTGATGGTGATGCCGCGCTCGCGCTCGATGTCCATCGAGTCCAGCACCTGCTCCTTCATGTCGCGCAGCTCCAGCCCGCCGGTCGACTGGATCAGCCGGTCGGCAAGCGTGGATTTGCCATGGTCGATATGGGCAACGATGGAGAAGTTGCGGATGTTTTTGATCGGCGTGGTCATGCGGCGCGCTTTAGCAGGGGCACGCTACATCGGCAAGCGGCGGGGCGCGGGTGCGGCGGCGGGGCGGCAAAGTCGTTAAACTTTGATCCATGAGATTAGAGCATAGTTCGCGCCCGGCGTGGTAGCCCACCGGCCGTCGCCGTTTCGGGGGGATCGGAATGCCGTTGTCAGCACGCAAATTTCTCAAATCGGTGAGCGGCTCGTTCGCGCCATTGCTCGCCATCTTGCTTATCCCGATGGTTGCCGCATTGGGTTTTTCCATCGACTATACCTCTGCGGTTTCAACCAGGGCATCGATGCAGAACGCCCTCGATGCAGCGTCGCTGTCGATCACGACGCTTGCGACGGACACCTCACTGGCGGACCGCCAGGTAAAACTGCAGGAGGCATACCTGGCCAATGGCGGGCAAGGCACGGCCAAGCTCGACAGCTTCGTCGTCGCCACCGACGGCGCCGCCAGCATCAAGGCTTCGGCCGGCTTTGCCATGCCGACGAATTTCATGCAGATCGCCAGGATCAACACGGTGCAGGTCGGCGTTGCGTCGGCAGTGACAAAGCGGCCGGCATTGGTGCAAGCCACGTTCAAGGTGACCAAGGTCTCGGGCTGGTGGGGCAAGACAATGACGCTCTACGGCACCAAATTCGGGGACACGGTGGCCAACAAGCTGATGAAGATCACCTACATATACAACGGTTATGGCGATCCGAAAGGCTATGGCACGGCGACCGTCTCCACCATCAACGGAGCGACGATCACTATGGTCCAGCAGCAGGTGTGTACGACCACCACGGTGCTCAGCTTCTACGCCTTGCCTAGCACCACGATCGTCCAGACTGACTCATACGGCAGGAAATACACGACCACCTGTGTCAACACAATGTATCCCGCGACCGGTGCCGGCGCGGTGATCGACGTCAGCCAGATGGACCAGCTATATCTGCAGATGGATGTCCCGTCAGGCAATCCAACGGTGCTCAAATCGAACGATCCGGCAACATCGAACCGCCTCTACGCGAACGGCGTCGAGATCGCCAGTGGCCAAACGGTCGATATCTTTACGCTGGTGCCGTGCGGCCAGACCAGCACACAAGCGTGGGAAGACGGGGGATCGTCGGTGCCGACATCTCCGACCATCACCGATTCCAACGCGGACTTTTTCTACACAGTAACCGGCAAATGCGCCTTCAATCAGCGGGCATCCGAAACGCTGTTGACACAATAGGCCGCCGCAGCTGAGTGCGAGGGCATATCGGCCCGCTTAGGCTGCCGTCCATCACACCGCCGCCCCGGTCACACCGGGTGGCGTGTTGGTTGCGAGCGACCGTCTTCCCTTCGCCCCCTGTGGGAGAGCTGCGAACGATCACGAAGCGGTGATGCTGTAACGAACCGTGTGTCGGCGGCGAAGTGTGGACATGGAACCGCACAGGAGAACAGCGATGACCGGATCGGAACGAAGCACAGCCCTGATGGGGCTCGCCGCGGCACTGTTTTCCGCGACTGTGCTGTCGGCAACCAGCGCGGCCGCCGGCCAGACGCTGACCGTCGTAGAGCTGTTCACCAGCCAGGGCTGCTCGTCCTGTCCGCCGGCCAACGCCAATCTGATCAAGGTCAAGGACCGGCCCGACGTGCTGGCGCTGTCCTTCAACGTCACCTACTGGGACTATCTCGGCTGGAAGGACACATTCGGCAAAGAAGAATTCACCCAGCGCCAGGTCCGCTATGAACCGTCGCTCGGCCGTTCCGGCCCGTTCACGCCGCAAGTGGTGGTCAACGGCAGGGCCGATGCCGTCGGCGCCAGGCCGGGCGAGATCGAGCAGATTTCGAGCGGCGGCCACGCTGACGGACCTTCGTTGTCGCTCGCCGGCGGAAAGGTCAGCATCGGCGCCGGTCCGGTGCCCGGCGGCAGGGCCGATGTCTGGCTGGTGCGTTACGGCAAGGGCGTCGTCGAGGTGCCGGTGGCGCGCGGAGAAAACACCGGCCGCACGCTGCCGCACGCCAATGTCGTGCATTCGCTGACCAGGCTGGGCAGTTGGACCGGCGACGCCACCGCACTGCCGCTGCCGGCGACGACGGGCGGCCTCAGCACAGCGGTGCTGGTGCAGGTGCCGGGCGGCGGGCCGATCCTCGCTGCCGCAGCGAATTAGAACCCGTTCCGAAATTTGCGCAACGCCGCAGCGGCGCCGCTGCATGCCGTCAACCCCTGCCAAACCCTAGGAGATCATCATGACCAATCCTTTGACCAATCGCCCGACCCTGGCGGCACTCGCCTTCGCACTTTGCTCGACGGCGCTGTTCGCAGGAGGCGCGGCGCGGGCCGAAGATGCGATGAAGCCGGCGAACGCCATGGCAACAAACGCCATGAAACCGGCAACGGACGCAATGAAGCCGGCCGGCGCCATGGCGGCTGACGCGATGGCCACGACCGCGATGAAGGCGACAGATCCGATGAAGGCCGACTGCATGGCCAAGGCCGCCGCCGAGACGGACGCCATGAAGAAAGCCGAAGCGACCAAGGCCTGCGATGCCATGGCTCCGGCCAAATAGGCGATGCGCACAGCAATGTGAGAGCCCGGCGGACCTATCCGTCGTATAATCCACACCAGCATCATGGGAGATCAGACATGACCGGAGCCCTGAAACGATCGTCGATTTTCGCAAAAGCAGCACTTGCCGCGCTCATCCTCACGGCCGCCGCGGCCGTGCTCTGGCAGACGCCGGCAGTCTCGGCCGAAGACGCGGTGGTGATCCCGCCGCCGGCATTGGACGAGAAGGCCACCGCCGGCACCGAAAAGGCGGTCTTCGCCGGCGGCTGCTTCTGGGGTGTGCAAGGCGTGTTCCAGCACGTCAAGGGCGTCACCAGCGCCGTTTCCGGCTATACCGGCGGCGACAAGGACACGGCCATCTATGAAATGGTCGGCACCAGCCGGACGGGCCATGCCGAATCCGTCGAGATCACCTACGAGCCGTCCGAGGTGACCTACGGCCAGCTGCTGCAGGTGTATTTCTCGGTGGCGCACAACCCGACGCAACTGAACTACCAGGGCCCGGACAGCGGCACCCAGTACCGTTCGACGATCTTTGCCGAAAACGACGCACAGAAAAAGATCGCCGAAAGCTACATCGCCCAGCTCGACAAGGCCAAGGTGTTTCCCAAGCCGATCGTGACGACGCTGGAGATCGGCAAATCCTTCTATCCGGCCGAGGACTATCACCAGGACTTTCTGACGCTCAACCCGACCTATCCCTATATCGTCTACAACGATTTGCCCAAGGTCGAGAATCTGAAGCGGCTGTTCCCCAACCTCTACAGCGAAAAGCCGGTGCTGGTGCTGGCCGCCAACAAGAGCTGAGTTTTGCGGGGGGCCTGCTGATCTCCCCCCTTGAGGGGGAGATGGCCGGCAGGCCAGAGGGGGTCGGTTCGGTTGGCGCGACGCGGTCCGGCATATCGAGGAAGACGAAGTTGGCACTCCACGCGCGGCGACCCCCTCTGTCGCTTTCAGCGACATCTCCCCCTCGAGGGGGGAGATCAGCAGTTTCCGCGCTTCGCACTACTCCCCCTTTTTCCAGGGCAGGCTCCAGCGCACCTTCTCCAGCGTCGCCTTTGCCTCGGCCGAGTCCGGGTCGGGCTCCGTCTCGCGATAATGCGCCGAGCCCTCAGGCGGGTAGGCAAGTGTGTTGTTGAGGGCGAATTTGTCGATCTGGCTGAAGTCGGGGAAAGGCAGGTTTTGCGCCTCGCGCCAATCGCTGACCCTTTTCTCCGCGGCGATGCGTTTTTCGTCGTCGACCGGAAGGTCGGTGGCTCTGTATTCCAGTGACGAAGGGAAGGCGAACTGCGCGCCGGCATCATCCATGATGTTGATCATGGACAACAGGATGTCCTCGCGGATGGCTTGAAAATCGGCCACGTCGGCGGTTTTGATATAAGTGAACACGTCGATATCGAGCGAATAGGCGCCGAAGCCGGCAAAGCGCACGCGGCAGGGCTCATCGGTGACGCGCGGATGGGCAATCAGCAGCTTGCGCAGCTCGGCCAGGACGTAACGTAGCTGATCGGGCGTCGTTTCGTAGCGCAGCTGCAGCGTCGTCGCGAACCGGGTGCGATCGCGATGCGCGTAGTTCTCGATCTGCATGCCGGCGAAATCCGAGTTTGGCACCGAGATGATCGTGCGGTCGAGCGACCGGATGCGGGTGGAGCGCATGCCGATATGCTCGATCGTGCCGGACTGGTCGCCGAACTTGCAGAAGTCGCCGACGCTGACCGGCCGATCGGCATAGAGCGTCAGGCCGGAGAGGAAGTTCTGCAGCGTTGGCTGCGCGGCCAGCGCCACCGCCAGACCGCCGATGCCGAGACCGGCGATGACGCCTTCGTAGGGGATGGCGAGCACTTCGGCCAGCAGCAGGAAGGCGACGACCAGCACGGCGACGCGCGCCACGCCGGTGGACAGCGAAATCAGCGTGTCGTGATAGCCGGGCACCTGCCACAGTCCACGGTAATGGTCGGCGACCTTGCCGATCAGGTGCCAGACCACCGGCACGGCGCCGATCACGACCAGGCTCCAGGCGATTGCCTTGACCGGGGCGGCGACCACTTGCGGCAGACCGAGCGGGCGCAGCGTCAACAGCAGGAAGAAGCCAAGCACGATCGAGCGCACCGCCCATTCGACAATGCGGAAGAAGGCCGGGCTGTCCGTCCTTCGCACAAACAAGGAAATCAGCGCATTGGCGATGAAGCCGAAGACGATGCCGGCCAGTGCGGCAAGGCCGAGCATCGACCATTGCCAGCGCTCCATCGGGCCGGCGCGGGTGAGCAGGCCGGGGCTGATCTCGCGGGCGAGGCCACGGGCGATGAAGAACGGGTCGGTGCTGGCGAAGGCGGCGAATTCCGGCGCCACCGGCACGTCTTCGACATCGGCGTAGAGCGCGCGGATGTGGGCGAGCGTCTCGGGCGTGAACTGCCAGATCTTGCCCTTCTCAGTCTCGACCGGGCCGATGACGATGTTGCCGACGGGATGCTCGAAATAGACGAAGGGGGTGTTGCTCTTCGGATCGTCGGGGATCTCCTGCCAATAGACGTAGCCGATGCGGTCGATGACCTTTTTGAGATAGCGCTCGAGCAGGAACGCCTCGTCGCCACGCACCGCCTGACTGTAGTTGCGCAGGTCGAGCGCCGCCTGGGCCGGGTCGCCGGCTTCGGTGAGGCCGCTCAACAATACCTTGAACGTGTCGCGCGGCGAGGCGAGCCTGCTCGGATCGTCGACCATGTCGACGGCTTCGCCACGCGCTTCCTGGAATTCGGCGAGCTTGGCCTGGAGCTGGGCAAGTGGCGGCCCGACGATGAACCAGTCGCCATTCTTGCGACGAAAAGTGACGTCGAAGGAGATCCTGGTGCCGTATTGCGGCAGCGTCGCCGTCACCTCGTCTCCGGAAATCGCATCATGCGGCATGCTCCACAGACGGAACGTCGCGTTGTCGATGACGGTGAACAGAAGCTTGGTGTAATCGGGCATGTTGAGGCCGCCGCGGTCGGCCTCGGTGACGTCGACGAGACCCGCTGCCAGACCGGCAAGACCCATGCCGCCACCGGTGGCGCGCGGCACATTGTCGGCGCCGCTCTCGTTCATTGTCTGCAGGAACGAGCGCATGGTGCTCATCGGGCTCGACTGGTCGACACGGACGTCCTCGACGGCGCTGACGCGCACACCTGTCCACCATTCGGCGGTGGCGGCATCGAAGCGGCCCATGAAGCTGCCGCCGTCAGGCGATTGGACGAAGGTGAAGGCGCCCTGGCGGTCGCCTTCGAACCAGTGGCCGACAAGCTTGTCGCCTTCGGCCTTGGCCTCGATACGGCCGTTATAAAGCGGGTACACGCCCTTTACGTCAGTGCCCGTCTGCTCGAACTTGATCTGGGCGCCGCCGCCGCGCCACTTCGTGTCCCACACGCCCGTCCAGTTGGCCGCGTCCTGGGCATGCGCCTGCGGCATGGCCGGCAGCAGGCCGGCAAGCGCGAGTGCGCCGATCAGCGCGACCGTCCGGATCAGCAAAAGCAGCAGCCGATCCTGTCCTGCCGCAGAAAAGGGGTTCATTCTGTTGCCCTTCTTCTTGCCGGCGATTCTGCTGGGCCGGCCAGAGAAGGTTATTCCGCTTGAAGATGAATATTCTGTTTCAGGCGACGGCGATACCGGTCAGTCATAGGTCAGATCCGTCGCCTTGCCGGCGAACACCCGGTAGGCAAAGAACGAATAGAAGATGATGATCGGCAGCACGACGACCGTCCCGACCAGGATGACGGCCAGGCTTTCGGGTGCCGAAGCAGCCTGCCAGATGGTCAGCCGGTCGGGCACCACGAAGGGGTAGAACGACCAGGCGAGGCCGGCAAAGCCGAGCGTGAAGATCGCGGCCAATGTCAGGAACGGGAGCAGCGCGTGGCGGTCGTCGGGCTTCGGCAGATGGAAGGTCTGGCGCCACAGCCACAGGAACAGCACTGCCGACAGGATCGGCAGCGGCGACAAATAGAGCATGGCCGGCCAGACGAACCATTTGTCGAAGATGCGCGCGCTGGCAAAGGGCGTGGCCAGCGATACCGCGACCATGCCGAGCGCGGTCAGCACCAACGCCGTGCGCAGCCACAGCACCGCCTTCTTCTGCAGATCGCCTTCGGTCTTATAGATGACCCAGGCCGCGCCCATCGCCGCGTAGGCCGCGGCAAGGCAGAGCGCCACCAGCGCGCCGAACGCCATGCCGCCAGGGCCGACGTCGAGGCCGAGCACATAGACGCCGAGCATATAACCTTGCGCCAGCGAAGCGATGACCGAGCCGAGGAAGAAGATGCGGTTCCAGCGGTGCTTCCTGCCGGCCGGCACCTTGGCGCGGAAATCGAAGGCGACGCCGCGCAGGATCAAGCCGACCAGCAGCACGAAGACCGGAATGTAGAGCGCCGTCAGAATGGTGCCGTGCGCCAATGGAAAGGCGACCAGCAGCAAGCCCACCGCCAGCACCAGCCAGGTCTCGTTAGCGTCCCAGAACGGGCCGATGGCGGCGATCATCGTATCCTGTTCGGTGTCTTCGGCTGCGGCGAACAGGATGCCGATGCCGAGATCGAAGCCGTCGAGGATGACGTAGATCAGGATAGCGAGGCCCATCAGGCCGGCGAAGATCAGAGGCAGCAGGGTCGGCCAGTCGAAGCTCATGATGTTTCTCCTGGTTGCGCAACCGGCTGCGACAGCGGCCTGTTCATGACGCCCGGTAGCGGCGAGGTGTCACCATCCTTCGCCGCCTTCAATGCCAGATGCACCAACACGCCGAGATAGGCGATCAAGAGCAGCACATAGAGGATGAGATAGACCGCGAGCGACAGCGCGATATGGCTGCCGGCGACCGGCCCGACAGCATCGGCGGTACGCAGCACGCCGGTGACCAGCCAGGGCTGGCGGCCGATCTCGGTGGTGTACCAGCCGGCCAGCGTCGCCAGCCAGCCGGACAGCGCCATCGGCACCATGACAAGCGCCAGCGGCTTGGGCAGGCCGTGGCGGCGCTTGAGGAAGAAGGCCGCCGACCAGGAGACGGCGAGCATCAGGAGGCCGGTGCCGACCATGATGCGAAAGCCCCAGAACACCGGAAATACCGGGGGATGGTTGCCGGCATAATCGTTCAGCCCCGGTACGATGCCGCCGGCGCTGTGCCTGAGGATGAGGCTGGCGCCATCGGGAATGATGAGCTCGAACCTGTTCTCCTTGGCCGCTTCATCGGGAAGCGCAAACAGCACCAGCGGCACGTTGGGACCGGTGTTCCAGTTGGCCTCCATCGCGGCGATCTTCTGCGGCTGGTGTTCCAGCGTGTTGAGGCCGTGCTGGTCGCCGGCAAAGATCTGGATCGGGATCAGGATCGCGGCGGTGAAGACGCCGGTGCGCAGCGCCTTCCACATCGATTCCGAGCGATCGCCGTAGAGATAGCGCAGCGCCGACAGGCCGGCGACCAGGAACGAGACGGTCAGGCCCGAAGCAAGCAGCATATGGACGAGCCGGTAGGGCATGGACGGATTGAAGACAACGGCCCACCAGTCGGTGGCGTGCGCAACACCATCGCGCATTTCGAAGCCGGCCGGCGTCTGCATCCACGAATTGAGCGCGATGATCCAGAAGGCGGACAAGGTGGTGCCGCCGGCCACCAGCACCGTCGCCAGTGTATGGACGCGGTTCGAGACACGGCGGAAGCCGAACAGCATGATGCCGAGGAACGCCGCCTCGAGGAAGAAGGCGGTCAAGATTTCGTAGGCCAGCAGCGGGCCGGCAATGTTGCCGACCGTCTCCATATAGCCCGGCCAGTTGGTGCCGAACTGAAAACTCATGGTGACGCCGGAAACCACGCCCATGGCGAAGGACAGCGCGAATACCTTAACCCAGGTGAAATAAGCGCGCATCCAGGCGGAATCGTTTGTCGCGTTGTAGCGGAGCTTGAAGAACAGCAGCACCCAGCCGAGCGCGATGGTGATCGCCGGGAACAGGATGTGGAACGAGATGTTCGCGCCGAACTGTATGCGCGACAGAATGAGCGGGTCCATGGCGGCTCCGGCTGCTGCTTGTTTGTTGAAGGATAGGCTTGATGCACCGGACGGTCAAAGCGGCGTCCCGCCGCGAGGCGGAACGCCGCAGTGCGGTTAATCTGCTTTTGCGTGGAATTTGGCTGGACGACCGGGCAGGTGTTGCCTATTCCGGCGAACCTCGATGGTCCAGAACTGTCAGGAGCGCCATTGACATCCGGATTTGCGAACCGACATTCAGCGGATTAAATCAACAACTCTGTTTCAAGCAGTCGTTTTCAGCCATGCAGCCGATCATCTCGATTTCCGGGGTCACCAAGACCTACGCCACCGGCTTCAAGGCGCTGAAGGAGATCAATCTCGACATCGTGCGCGGCGAGATCTTTGCGCTGCTCGGGCCGAATGGCGCCGGCAAGACAACGCTGATCTCGATCGTCTGCGGCATCGTCAACCGCTCGTCGGGTTCCGTCACCGTCGACGGCCATGACATCAACCGCGACTACCGCGCCGCGCGCAGTCTGATCGGGCTGGTGCCGCAGGAACTGACCATCGACGCCTTCGAGAGCGTGTGGGCGACGGTCAACTACAGCCGCGGCCTGTTCGGCAAGCCGGCGGACAAGGCGTTCGTCGAAAAGGTGCTGCGCGACCTGTCGCTCTGGGACAAGAAGGACGCCAAGGCGATCACGCTGTCCGGCGGCATGAAGCGCCGGCTGATGATTGCCAAGGCGCTGTCGCACGAGCCGCGCATCCTGTTCCTCGACGAACCGACGGCAGGCGTCGATGTCGAGCTGCGCCAGGACATGTGGGCGATGGTGCGCCGGCTGCGCGAAGACGGCGTCACCATCATCCTGACCACGCATTACATCGAAGAAGCCGAGGCGATGGCCGACCGCGTCGGCGTCATCAACCGCGGCGAGATCGTGCTGGTGGAGGACAAGGCCGAGCTGATGCGCAAGCTTGGCCGCAAACGGCTTGTGCTGGAACTGCGCAGTCCCCTGGCCACCGTTCCCGATACTTTTTCGCACTACGCGCTGGAGCTTTCGCCGGATGGCGGACAGCTGACCTATACTTATGACAACCAGAGCGAACGGCCGGGCGTCGCCTCGCTGATCCGCGAGCTCGAGGCGGCCGGCATCCAGTTCCGCGACATCGATACGGAAAACAGCTCGCTCGAGGAGATCTTCGTCAATCTGGTGAGGAAACCGGCATGAACCCGCGCGCGGCCATGAATCTTCATGCGGTATGGGCGATCTATCGGGTGGAGATGGCGCGCGCCCTTCGCACTGTGCTGCAGAGCATCGTTTCCCCGGTCATTTCGACGTCGCTCTATTTCGTCGTCTTCGGTTCGGCCATCGGCTCGCGCATCACCGAGATTGACGGCATCAGCTACGGCGCCTTCATCGTACCGGGGCTGATCATGCTGTCGCTGCTGACGCAATCGATCTCCAACGCCTCTTTCGCCATCTATTTTCCGAAATTCGTCGGCTCGATCTACGAATTGCTGTCCGCGCCGGTGTCCTATCTGGAGATCGTCATCGCCTATGTCGGGGGCGCGGCGACAAAGTCGATCGTGCTTGGCCTGATCATCCTGGCGACGGCCTCGCTGTTCGTGCCGCTGACGATCGAGCATCCGTTCTGGATGCTCGCCTTCCTGGTGCTGACGGCGGTGACCTTCAGCCTGTTCGGCTTTATCATCGGCATCTGGGCGAAGAGCTTCGAGCAGCTGCAGCTGGTGCCGCTGCTGATCATCACGCCGCTAACCTTCCTCGGCGGCAGCTTCTATTCGATCAACATGCTGCCCGGCATCTGGCGCACGGTGACGCTGTTCAACCCGGTGGTCTACCTGGTCAGTGGGTTCCGCTGGAGCTTCTACGGCAAGTCCGACGTTTCGGTCGGCGTCAGCCTCGGCATGACGGTGGTCTTCCTGCTCATCTGCATAGCGATCGTCGCCTGGATCTTCAGGACCGGCTACCGGCTGCGCAACTGATCGAACGGGCCTCGTCCAGGCGAAGCAGCCTTATCGATCGACCTTTCCTTGCCGAAGGCGACATAGGCCTGCGCCCGATGCCTGGAACCCGCGCTTGAATGCCTCGATCTTGCTTTTCATGCATTGTTATATATCATGTTATCGATGTTGGGATGAATTGACCTATGGAAGACGTCATACGATCGCTTGGCTTCCTGTGCCTGGGCAGCAGGCTGAAGCGTATAGGCGAGCAACTGCAAGCGGAGGCGCAGCGCCTGCTCGACAGGCTGGATGTCCCGGTTCAGGCGAGCCAATACCCGCTGCTGGCCGCGCTCGACAGGCTGGGTCCGCTGTCGGTCGGGGAACTGGCGCAATCCCTTGGCATCGCGCAGCCAGGCGTAACGCGAAGCGTCTCGCTTCTGGCCGGATTGGGACTGCTCGAGGTCAGTCCGTCGACCGATGACCAGCGGCGCAGGATCGTCTCGCTTACTCGGGACGGCCGGCGGCTGGTCGATGTCGCAAAGCGCGACGTCTGGCCTTGCATCGAGAACGTGGTTGCGGATTTGTGCGCAGGTTTTTCGGGGCCGCTTCTTGAGCAGCTGGCTGCCATCGAGGACGGCCTCGCCGCTGCCCCTCTCGACCGTCGTGTAAATAAGCCTGAGGGTGCCGCGCAATGAGACATCTGCTCGACCGCCCTATCTGGAGCGCGCTTCAGACGCGACATCGGGCCTTCGCGGAGGGTGACAACCTCGCCATGCGATATCGGCCGTCGATCGTCCCTTTCGCCGCCACTGGCGCGGACGACCCGGAAAGCCTGCGGGCGCTCGAAAACCTTGTCTCCCCGGGCGAGAGTGTGATCCTGCTTCAAGCGGACGCGATTGCTCTGCCCACGGGGCTTTCCGCGACTTCGACCGCAGCCGGGGTTCAGATGATCGCCGAGCAGCCATTGCAGATCGTCTCCGACCCGCGCGTGCATCGTCTGACCCGAGACGATGCTGCTGAGATGCTCGCCCTGGCATTGCTCACCAAGCCTGGCCCATTCACGCTCGAAGCCTTGAGCCTGGGCGATTTTCGGGGTGTGAAAATCGAGGGCAGGCTTGCGGCAATGGCCGGTGAGCGCACGAAGCAACCTGGCTATACCGAACTCAGCGGGGTGTGCTCACATCCGGAATTTCGCGGCGGTGGCCTGGGCAAGCTGCTGTCCCTATTCGTGGCAAACCGGATAGTGGCGCGCGGCGAAGTTCCCTATCTCCACGCCTATGCCAGCAACGCCGCGGCCATAGCGTTATACGAGTCCATCGGCTTCAGGTTGCGAAGCACAATGAATGTCGCCGTGGTTCAGCGCACCGAATGATTAGTCGGCGCATGATGCGCAGCATGGATGCATCCCGTATCTCAAGGAAGGATTTCGTGTCGCCGAAATCCTTCCTCGAGATGCAAGAGCTGGCTGCGTGTCAGACCGCGATCTTGCCGCCGCCTTGCCTGGTGATGGCAACGACCGCCGGGCGCACCGGCATGTCCGGCTTGAAGTCGGGCCAGCGCGTCGACAAATCCTCATAGTAGGACGGACGGCCGAAAGCCTCCCAGTCCTCGCCGCCGTCGCCCGGATGCTGGACGGCAACGAAGGCGGTCTGGTCGTCCGGCGCAAACAGGGGACCGCACATTTCGGCGCCGATCGGCACGCGGAAGAACAGCTTTGATGTCGCCCGTGCCGTCCCCTCCGTATCGACAGCCCACAGACCATCGGTGCGGCCGGTGGCTTTCGGGCCTTGGCCGTCGGTGGCGACCCAGAGGCGGCCGGCCGAATCGACCGCGCAATTATCCGGCATGCCGAACCAGCCATTGGCGGTGGTTGCGGTCGAGAAGGTGGCGCCGACGTCGGCCACAGCGGGATCGCCGCATTTCAGCAGGATTTCCCACCTGCCCTTTGTCGCGGTGAAATCACCGCCGTCCTCGACGATCTCGATGATGTGGCCAAAGGCATTTTCGGCACGCGGGTTGGCGGCGTCGACCTGGTCGGCCTTGCGCTTCGAATTGTTGGTCAGCATGACATAGACCCTGCCGTTGGTGGCATTGGGCTGGATGTCTTCCGGACGGTCCATCTTGGTGGCGCCGAGCAGGTCGGCGGCGCGGCGCGTCTCGATCAGCACGTCGGCCTGGCTGGCAAAGCCGTTCTCCGCCGTCAGCGGCCCTTGGCCGAAGACGATCGGCAGCCATTCGACCGAACCGTCCTCGGCGAACTTGGCGACATGCAAGGTGCCGTCGTCGAGCAAATCCATGTTGGCGGCGCGGTTGTCCGGATCGAACTTGCCTGTGGTGACGAACTTATACACATAGTCGAAGCGCTCGTCGTCGCCGAGATAGAAGACGACACGGCCATCCTTGGCGACGATCGATTCGGCGCCCTCATGCTTGAAGCGCCCCATCGCGGTGCGCTTCCTCGGCGCCGAAGTCGGAGCCTGGACGTCGACCTCGACGATCCAGCCGAAGCGGTTCGGCTCGTTCGGCTCCTTGCCGATGTCGAAACGGTCGTAATGCGCTGCCCATTCATAGGCACCTTCGGGAATGCCGAGGCGCTTGTAATTGGCGGCTTCCTTATGCCCCTGCGGCAGCTCGCCCGAGAAATAGCCGTGGATGTTCTCCTCGGCCATGACATAGGTGCCCCACGGCGTGACGCCGCCAGCACAATTGTTGACGGTGCCGATGACCTTCGTGCCGGTCGGATCGGCGCTGGTCTTGACGCGGTCGTGGCCGGCGACCGGGCCGGAGAGCGCGATCTCGGTGTTGGAGGTGATGCGGCGGTTGAGCTTGCCGTCGCGAACGACCTGCCATTTGCCTGATACCTTGCGTATCTCGACGATAGTGCCGCCATGCGCCGTCATCTCGACGTCGACTTGTTCCTTGCTGAGGGGCGCCTGCTTGGCCTTGCCGTCGACGATGGTGACGAGGCCCGGAAACATCAGGTGCGGATTGGTGTATTCGTGGTTGACCACCAGCAGGCCGTGCTCGGCCGAGCCGTCGATCGGGATATAGCCGACATAGTCGTTGTTGTAGCCGAATTGTCTGGCCTGGGCTTCCGCCGACTGTTTTCTCGGATCGAATTCCGGCGAATCGGCGAACAGCGGATCGCCCCAGCGCAGCAGTACATCGGCGTCATAGCCGGGTGCGACGTGATGCTTGTCGTCGATGCCGGCCTCGAGCTCGTCAAAAGCGAAGGCGGAGCCTTCGGCGGCGCGGGCGTTGTCGGCAGTGATCAGCGCCAGCGGGCTGACGGTAGCGGCTATGGCCGAGACGGCAAGCGAGCTCTTGAGGAAGCCGCGGCGCGAGAACCGCGCGGCGATGATCTCACCCATGGTGCGGTTGTCGGTGAGATTGGCTCCTGGCCCGTCGTTTTCCTCGAGCAGGCTGGTTCGGAAATGGGCGTCAGGGGTGCGATGTTCGGTCATAGGGCCTGCCTCTGGCTGGATGGATTGCTGGAGCGTGTTGCCTGGCCAGTCCGGTATCGCCGGCAGGTCACAGTTTGATGACATGCCGGCTAATTGCCACCTGCGATTTCGTATCCAACATCGGCCCCGCTTGACCGCGACCGTCGCTTCGGAAACAAGAGCTGCGGCAGGCGCGTAGGGACACATCGGGAGAGAACAAAAGTGAGTTTCTGGGGACTTGGGCAGCTCTGCGTTTCGACGGTGATCTTCCTGCTGGCGGCGATGGCCGCAAAACAGTGGGGGCTGGCGCCGAGCCTCGGCAAGATTGTGCTGACGTTGGCGCTCTATTCGCTGGGCAATCTGATCATGCTGAGGCTGATCCGTGAATTCGGCATGTCGGTGTCGTTCAGCCTGTCGGCGGTGATCCAGCTGGTGTCGGTGAATGTGGTGGCGCTGGTCTTCTTCGGCGAGCGCGTCAATGCCTTACAGGCAACCGGCATCGTGCTTGCCATCGCAGCTGTGGCGCTGATCACGCTCGGGCCCTATCTGCAAAGGCTGTAACTGCGATCGGGCCGATGAAGAAGATTGCAAGCAGACTGCGCAACTGGCTGGAGTTCCCGGTTCTGCTTGCCGGGCTGGTCATTGCCGGCGGGCTGTGGGGGTTCGAGGAGCTGATGGAGCTGGCGCGGGCCACCACGCCGCATGCCTTCGACACCGAAATCCTGCTTGCCTTCCGCGAGGCCGGGCAGCCCGACAATCCGATCGGACCGGCGTGGCTGGAAGGGGCGATGCGCGACATCACCAGCCTCGGCAGCGCCAGCGTACTGGTGGTGATCACGGCAGCAATGATCGTCTACCTGCTCCTTATCCGCAGGCCAGGCGCGGCGCTTCTCATGTTCGTCGCGGTAGCGGGCGGCCAGCTCCTGTCAAGCGTGCTGAAATTCGACATCGACCGGCCGCGCCCTGATCTGGTCTCGCATCTCGCCGATGTGGCATCGCTTTCGTTTCCGAGCGGCCACGCCATGCTGTCGGCGGTGACATATTTGACGCTGGGCAGCATGGCGGCGCGGTTTTTGCCCGGGCGGACAACGAAGATCTATGTACTCGGGCTGGCGGTGCTGACGACGGTGGTGGTCGGCATCAGCCGCATCTATCTCGGCGTCCACTGGCCGTCCGACGTATTGGCCGGCTGGTGCGCCGGCTTTGCCTGGGCGATGCTGTGCTGGCTTGCGGCACGGTTCCTGCAGCGATGGCTTGGGCGGGCCGACGGCACCTGACTCAAATCAGCCTGTTGATCAGGCCATGACCGCAGCCTGCCAGCAGGAAAACCATCGACAGCAAGGCTGTCGAGGTCGCCAACGCTTTGAATATCTTCACCCGCTCATCCTTTTGAAGTCGTGCCTGTGAAATCGGGATCGCAGTGGATGTCCCGCCAAACGATGCCGAGGTTTGTAGCATGACAGCGCATCGGCTGGCAAAGAGTGCTGCATGTTTGGAGGCAGACCATCAATCCTTGGTGCAGGAAGACGTCGCCGACCGCGCCAGCGCAGGAACTTCATCCTCGACTGTTCGGCGGTGCCGTTCTTCGATCAACGGCGGCCAATGTCATCGAGGGTGCGGCCCACAAGGCGAGCCGCGCCGGCGTTCGCTTCATTATATCAGGCGCTTCGCCGCAGATACGCCGCATGCTGATCAACCACGGCGTCAAGCGGCCGCTGGTGACTTATGCCGCCTCGATCACGGATCGCGGGCGCAGCTGAAGAAAGCCGCGCCCGCCGCCTGAGCCGATGGCTGGCTTAGTCGAGGCCCAATGCCGCGATCTCGCCGTCGTTCATCAGCGGCACGAAGATTGTCGACTTGCCGTCGGTGCCGATGTCGGCGCTGCCCGGCTTGAACGTCGCAACCGCTTGCGGCGTGCCGCCGGCTTTGTAGCGGTAGAGCGTGCCGGTCATATACGCGGTGGCGTAGATGCTGCCGCCGATGGCAACGACGCCATCGAGGTTGGCAAACTTTTCCGCGCCGGGCAGTGGCGAAACGGCCTTGGTAGCAAGATCGACCGAGAGCAGGCCGCCCGGCTCCGCGGTGCTGAAGTCGGGCTTGATGCCCTTGCCCCAGGAAGCGACGATCAGCCGGCCGCCATCGGCGAAGATGCCATTCGGCGAAGCAAGCGCCGCATCCCTGACGAACAGTTCGGGCCGGTCGCCGTCGATGCGATAGATCGTATCGGCAAGCATATCCGTGACGTAGATCTTGCCGGACGCGTCGGCGGTCACGTCGTTGAGGAAGACCGCGTTCGGCACGTCGATCGTCGATGTTAGCTTGCCGCTTGCGAGATCGACGACGCGCACATGGGTGATGTCGGCGACGTAGAGTTTGCCGCCGGCAATCGCCATGCCCTTGGGCGCGTCCATGCCGTCGGTCCAGTGTTGCGTGACTAGCTTGCCGTCCATCGACAGGATCGACAGATAGCCGTTGCCGTCGGCTTCGCCGGGATTACCGACGATGTTCGAGACGATAACGCGCTGGCCGGCGGCGTCGAACAGCGCCGATTCAGGCTGCTCGAGGCCGCCGGTGCGCCAGAGTTCAGCGGCCTGAACTGCCGGCGCGGCCGCGATGCCGACCAGGGCGAGAAGTATCGAGGTGAAGAGGCTCTTCATGGCTAGTCTCCTGTAATGGACTAGCGGAGAGCTAGGCCTTTCGATACTTTTCGGGAAGATCTATCAGGACTAGTACCGAAGGCTGATACCAAATCGTGCAAAAGAGGTGCATCCCATGAACGGCCTGATCTTCGAAGCGCTGAAGCGGACGCTTAAGGCAAAGGGCATCACCTATCGCGTCCTTGCCGAGCGGATGGGTGTTTCCGAGCCGACGGTGAAGCGCATCTTCCACGAGCGCAACTGCAAGCTCGACCGGCTGATGGAGATCTGCACTGCCGCCGGCGTAGAGTTGGAGAACGTGCTCGGCTCTATGAACAGAGGACCAGGACCCGCCAACCAGATCGCGCCGGAGATCGAGCGCAAGCTCGCCGGGCAGCCGGCACTGCTGTTCGTCTTTGTCATGCTTTCCGAGAAATTCACGCCCGAAGGCATCATGCGCTCACAAGGGCTGAGCGAGGCTTCGATGTTCCTCTATCTGCGCGAGCTCGAGGAACTCGGCCTGGTCGCGCTCGGTCGCGGCCTGTCGGCAAGGCTGCTGGTCGAGGCGCCGATCCAGTGGAATTTCGACGGGCCATTGCGGCCGCTGTTCGAGACGACCAACAAGAATTTCATCGGCTGGGCCATCACCCATCTTGAGCGCGAGTCGACGTTCGTCAGCTTCTCCAGGCGGATGCGGCCGGAAACGGCGGAAATGGTCAGGCGCGAGGCGGAGGAATTGGCGGAGCGCGCCAAATTGCTTGCTCATCACGACCAGCACACGACGCCCGAAGACGGACTGGTCGGCTACAAATGGACGTTTGCGTTCGGCGCAACGCCGTTCCCGGTGATCATGCCGATCGGGCCGCATCCGCGCGACGCAGGCGCACGGACGGACGATCGAGTTGCGGCTGCCGCAAACGGACGACGTCTGCCGGCCTAGGTCTAAATGCAGAACGACCGAGTCCGGGCTGTTGGCGGCAGCCAGTCTGACTGAGCTTCTTACCCCTGAGTATCGGCAGCAAACCGGTTCTCAGAGGGTCCCCTGCTCAAACACAAGATCGAGCGGCTATTCGGCGGTCTTGTTCGCCACCTTGTCATCCCAGACCATCTGCCGGTAGTCGAAGCCGTATTCCAGCGTCGGCTTGACAATACGGAAATAGGGCGACAGGTCGAAATCGCGCGGAGTGTAGAGCGAGTGATGGCGGATGTGCAGGATTTCCCTGCGCGAATAGCTCGACTGGGCCGAGGCACGGCCAGGCGCCCGCGTAATCTCCGGCAGGATCGGGTAGCGGATCAGGCCATAGGCCTCGGCAATCAGCGACGAGCAGATGGCACGCGTCGGGTCGCCGGAACCGAAAGCCAGCATGCGGCGGCGCCAGCGCACCGGCACCGGCGGCGTCGGCAAGAAGTAGCGCAGCATGTCGAATATGTTCTTGAGATCGTATCTGAGACCGAGCCTGCCGATCATGAAGGCGACGACCGCTTCGCGGTCATCCGGAGCCAGGCCACTCGCACGGCAGATGCGGGTGTTGTAGCTGCGATAGCGCGATAGCGGCACGGCGATGCAGCCATCGCCGAGCGTGACCTCGATCAGGCGCCGCCGCTCCGATCCGTCCTCCGGCTCCGGTAATGCATCGCCGACATAGAAGGCGGCATGCGACCAGGTCGACTGGGTGAGGTATTTGATCGCCGCCGAGATCTTCTGGTTACCTTCGATGAGCAGGATGTCGCCGGGCTCAAGCGTGCGGCGCAGCGTTTCGGCATCCGACGGCGTGTAAGGCTCGTAGCCGGACGATTCCTCCTGCAGCCGGCCTGCAAGCCAGCGGCCAAGTCGGTCAGAAGCGTGTCGCCGGGCTCGGTCATGCCAGACGGCGATTACCACAGGGCGGCAAATTAGACCATGATCAGCCCACGCCAGGCGCGCCGGCGTCTTCGTGCTGCGGTGCCGCTGTGAGATCTTCGCGCACCTTGCGGGCGAGCTTCCTCGTCGAGCGCTTCGGACTGTCGCCGAAAAGCTCGGCCGCCTCGGCGAGGCAGGTCTTTTTCAGGCCCTTTTCCGAGCGCTTCAGCAGCTTGGCAAGCAACCGCGTCTCCTCAGGGGGGCCGAGCGGTTGGTCCTCGGCATCTAGAAGCGCGCGCATGACGAACACATCGTGGAGCTCGCCAAGCCGCTCGCCCAATTCGTCGACGGCCTTGCGCCGCGTCTTGATCGGCGTCGGCCACAGCCTGCCGAGCAGCGACAGGTGCATGCCATGCGTCTTGGCCGCCTTGCGCAGATCGTGAAAGTCATCGGCTTCGCCGCGCGAAGCCGCCTTGTCCAGCGCTTTCCTGGCGCGGCGCAAAGTGGTGCGCGCGCCTTCGGCGAGCACGTCGGCAGCCTGCTCCGGCTGGTCGGGCAGAGCGAGCTTGTCGATCCGGGCGACACCTTTCTCGCAAGCGGAAATCGCCGCGCCTATCGCAGCATCGAGGCCTGCTCCGCCATGCAGTTCATGCTGGCGCGCGACGAGCCTGTCACGCACGGCACCGAGGCCATCGCCGGCACTTTGCTCGGGAAAGCTTGCCGCCAGCCGGTCGATTGTTTCCACCAGTGCGGTCGCCTCGCGCGGGCCGGCAAGCAGGGCCGCCACCTGGCGGTAGCACTGATTCTCCGTCACGCAGAATGTTTCGTCTCCGGAACGGACAAGGCGCAGCAAGGCGCGGACGTTCTTCAGCCGTTTGCGGCATTTGTGCAGCCCCTGTTCGGGCCTGTCACGCGCGGCGTCCAGATGGACAAGCGCCTTGCCGATCTCCTCGGCGAAGATGCGCCTGACCTCTCCGGTCAGCGACATGCGCGGATCGATACGAAAGCTCATGCGACGATCTCCGGAATCCCCCCAAGGGCGAGCGACGCGTTGTAAAATCTCGGCTCGCCGGTGACTTCACGGCCGAGCCAATGTGGCAGCATTTCGTCCTGTACATCATCCGGCGTCTCGAGCTCGGCGATCACCAACCCCGCAAGCGTCCCGCCGAAGACATCGACTTCGTAGCGATAGCCGCGGTGTCTAACATGGTGGCGTGTCTTCTCGATGACATGTCCGATGGCAAAGGCCTGCATCTCCTGCGCCTCCGCCAAAGGTACCGGATATTCGAATTCATCGCGCTCGCGTGCCTGGCTGCCGAACTTGAGCGTCAGCTTGGCGGCCGCATCGTTGCTGATGCGCACACGCACCGTGCGGCTGGGTTCGGCGACTAGGTAGAATTGACGGATATGAATGTCCGCCTCGACCATTGCCCGCCATTCGTCACCTGAGACCAGGAACTTACGCTCGATTTCCTTGCCCATGGCCAGGCACTAAAGCGCGCACGGCCAGAGTTGGCAAGCCGCTTGACCGCACTTGACTTTAATCATTCGATTGATTAAATTGTTGGCCATGATCAAATCGCCCAGCGCAAGCGGCCTTCCTCATGAGGCGCCCAAGACCGCCGCGGATATGACGCGGACGGCACTCGTGCGCGCGGCGCTGAAGCTGTTCGGACGCCAGGGTTTCGACGGCACGTCAACGCGCCAGATCGCGGCTGAGGCCAAGGCCAATATCGGCTCGATCGCCTATCATTTCGGCGGCAAGGAAGGGCTCCGCAACGCCGCGGCCGACTACATCGTCGACACCATCCAGACCGTTGCCGGCCAGGCGATCGGCAATCTGCAAGCGCCGGCCGCGGCATTGGCGGACACCGAGGCCGCGCGGGCACATTTGGCCGTCGCACTGGAGCGGATGGTCGCCTTCATCGCGGCAAGGCCGGAAGCCGGCGAGATTGTACAGTTCGTCCTGCGTGAGCTGTCGCATCCAACCGCCGCGCTCGACCGTATCTATGATGGCGTGTTCGAACCGGCGCATCACCGACTCTGCCTGATCTGGGAACAGGCGACGGGCGAGCCGGCCGAGAGCGAGCGCACTAAACTCACCGTATTTACGCTGATCGGCCAGGTCGTCTATTTCCGCATCGGCCGCGAGGCAGTTATGCGCCGGATGGGCTGGCGCGAGATCGGCGACGACGAGGCCGGCAAGATCGCGGCAACAATAACCGACAATCTCAGCGCGATTTTAGCTCGGCGCGATTTGGCTGTCCGGAAGGATCGTGGATCATGAGCCTGCTCTGTTCTTTGCCGTTTGCCGCCCAGCTTTTCAGCGCCTGCGCGCCGGCAGCACCGCTCGCCGTCGGCTACGTCGAGGGCGACTACGTCCTGCTCGCGCCGATCGAGGTGGCGCAGGTCGAGACGATTGCGGTCAAGCGCGGCGACCGCGTCGCGCCCGGCACGCCGGTGGTGACGCTGGAAAACGCCGACGCCAAGATCGCCATCGCACAAGCCGAGGCGGCCCTTGCGCAGGCCCAGGCGCAACTTGCCGACCTACAGGTCGGCAAGCGGCCGGAAGAGATTGCGGTGCTCAAGGCGCAGGTCGACATGGCCAAGGCGCAAGCCGCCGACGCCAAACGCCGTTACATCCGCGCCAGCGATCTGTTCAAACGCGGCACCGGCACACAGGCCGACTACGACACGGCTTCCGCGACGCTGGAGACGGCCAACGCGCAGGTCGGCCAGGCGGAGGCCAATCTCGCGGTCGGCGGCCTGCCGGCACGGCCCGAGACTATCAAGGCCGCCGACAATCAGGTCAGGCAGGCGCAATCGGCGCTGGAGCAAGCGCAATGGCGGCTGTCGAAGCGCGTGCTGACGGCGCCTTCGCCCGGCCGGGTCAACGACGTGATCCGCAATCCCGGCGATACGGCCGGGCCGACGGCACCGGTTATCTCGATACTGCCGGACGGCGCGGTGAAGCTCAGCGTCTATGTGCCGGAAAGCGCGTTCTCCTCGGTCGACGTCGGCACGCTGCTCAACGTCCATTGCGACGGCTGCGGGTCGGGCGTGAAGGCACGCGTCAGCTATGTGTCGCCCGATCCGGAATTCACGCCGCCGGTGATCTACTCGCTCGAGACCCGGCAAAAGCTGGTCTATCTGGTCGAAGCGCGGCCGGAGGGCGACGCCAGCGCCTTGCAGCCCGGGCAGATCGTCGACGTCGATCTGGCGGACATCGGAAAATGAACGTCATCGACGTGCACGGCCTGGTCAAACGCTTTGGCGACAAGACCGTCGTCGATCATGTGACTATGGCTGTGGCCGAGGGCGAGATCGTCGGCTTCCTCGGGCCGAACGGCTCGGGCAAGACGACGACCATCCGCATCATGTGCGGCTTGCTGACGCCGGATGAGGGCGAAGGCACGGTTCTGGGCTTCGACATCCGCACCGACAGCCTGCGGATCAAACGCGAAGTCGGCTACATGACGCAGAGATTCTCGTTCTACGAAGATCTGACGATCGGCGAGAATCTCGAATTCGTGGCTCGGCTGTACCGGCTGAAGCCGCTCGACGAGCACGTGGCTAAGACGCTTGAGGAGCTCGGCCTGACATCGCGCAGGAACCAGTTGGCCGGTACCCTGTCCGGCGGCTGGAAGCAGCGGCTGGCGCTGGCCGCCTGCATCATGCACAAGCCGAAACTGCTGCTGCTCGATGAACCGACGGCGGGCGTCGACCCGAAAGCGCGACGCGAATTCTGGGACGAGATCCACCGGCTGGCGAGCGGCGGCCTGACCGTGCTGGTCTCCACCCATTACATGGATGAGGCCGAGCGCTGCCATCGCATCAGCTACATCTCCTACGGCAAGATGCTGGCCACCGGCACGGTCGAGGACGTGGTGAGGAATGCCGGGCTGACCACCTTCGTCCTGCAAGGGCCGCGGCTCGATCAGGTCGCTGCCGCACTTCATGGCCGCCCCGGCGTCGACCAGGTGGCGCCGTTCGGCGCGACGCTGCATGTCGTCGGCTCCGACAGGACGGCACTTCAGGCAGCGCTCGCCGATGTCGAGAAAGAGCACGAGGGCGTTACGGTGACGCCCGGCGAGACCAGCCTGGAGGATGTGTTCATCCAGTTCATGTCCGGTTCGAAGGACAACATGGGATGAAAAATGGGATAAACAGCATCTTTTCGTTCGCCAGGCTAGGCGCGCTGCTGATCAAGGAGTTCATCCAGATGCGGCGCGACCGCATCACCTTCGCCATGATGCTCGGCGTGCCGTTGATGCAGCTGGTGCTGTTCGGCTATGCCATCAACAACGATCCGAAGAGCCTGCCGGCAGCGCTGGTGGCGATGAGCAGCGATCCTTACACACGAGCCATGGTTTCGGCGCTGCAGACCACCGGCTATTACCGCTTCGACCACGTCGCGCAAAGTGCCGCCGAAGCCGAATTCCTGATGGCGCGCGGCGACGTCGCCTTCGTCGTCACCATTCCCGCCGATTTTGCCCGGCGGGTCGAGCGCGGCGACAGCCCGCAGATTCTGATCGAGGCGGATGCGACCGATCCGGCCGTCGCCAGCGGCGCCATCTCGACGCTCGGCACCGTCGCCAACCAGGCGCTGCTCAGGGCACGCGGCATGCAGGAAACGGCGGCCGAGGCTGCCCGGGGCCAGCTCCAGGTGGTGGTGCACCGGCGCTACAATCCGGAAGCCGTCTCGCAATACAACATCGTGCCCGGCCTGCTCGGCGTCATCCTGCAGATGACGATGGTGATGATGACCTCGATCGCGCTGACGCGCGAGACCGAGCGCGGCACGATGGAGAACCTTCTGGCGATGCCGTCAAGCCCGCTCGAGATCATGCTGGGCAAGGTGCTGCCCTATCTGGCGGTCGGCGCCGTGCAGGTGCTGGTGGTGCTGGCAGCCTCGAAGCTTCTGTTTGCCATCCCCTTCACCGGATCGATGTCGCTGCTGTTGACGGCGGTCCTTATCTTCGTCTTGGCGCTGGTGCTGCTCGGCTACACGATCTCGACGATCGCCCGCACGCAAATGCAGGCCCTGCAGCTCACTTTCTTCTTCTTCTTGCCGTCGATCATGCTGTCCGGCTTCATGTTCCCCTATCGCGGCATGCCGGACTGGGCGCAGGTCTTTGGCGAGGTGCTGCCGCTGACGCACTTCCTGCGCATCATCCGCGCGGTGATGCTGAAGGGCGCCGAACTGCCGGCGGTGGCAACGGAAATCGGCTGGCTGGTGGTGTTCGTGGCGCTGTTCGCCGGTATTGCGCTGGTGCGGTTCCGCCGGACGCTGGATTAGGGTCGAACTCGATCCGCTTGTGCAAATGATCGAGATTCACACGGACTTGGCCTGGCCCGGGACCGGTGTCAATTCAGGCGCATTGAGCCCTTCGAAGGGATCGCGCCAGGCGTCGATTTCTTCGAGTTGAAGATACCAGCGACTGACAGAGGGATAGTCATCGAGCGGCAATCGGGCGAGATCGTTGAAGGGCAGAAACGTCGCCATTCGAAAGTCGGTATAGGAAACCGAAGCGCCGACCAGCCATTCTCGCTGGGAAAGCTCGGCATCAAGTATGGCAGCGGCCGTCCGGAAGTCGCTAAGGCCCTCCTCAACCCGCGCCTGATCTATCGGGCCGAGCCCATAGCGCTGTTTGGTCCCGCGTTCGAAATGCACGACATCGCAGGCTCTTGCGAAGTTCTCTTTCCCCCAACTCAGCCATCGGATCATCTCGGGCTCGTCGTCGCCAGCGCGCCAGAAATCCGAATGCATATCGTGCGAAAGCCGACAGGCTATGGCGTCGGCCTCCCAGAGGCTTTTTCCCGAACCTATAAGGATGGGCAATGAAAGATTTGGATTGAGCGGCCGAAATCGCTCGGCCTGGCCCGGAGCGAAGGGAGAGGCGAATTCAAACTCGACCTTGGCGTTGAGATACCGTGCCACCGCGACCGCGAGGCGAGGATTGGGATTGCGGCTGAAGAACAGTTTCATTGATCTCAGTCTTTGAAGGGTACCGGTTCGACCGGGTGCAACGGACGCTTGAGCACCTCGAATCGGCACATGAGCTGGAACTGGTTGCTATCCTAGCCGGCAGCAATGATCTCGGCATAGGTGCTGAGATCGACATTGCCGCCGGAGAGCACCACGGCAATGGATTTCCCGGCAAGGTCGATCTCGCCTGACGACAGCGCGGACAAGCCGACGCAACCGCCAGGTTCGACGACCAGCTTCAAGCAAGCCATCGCATCGCGCATCGCCTGTGCCACCGCCTTGTCGGAAACGGCGATGGCGCCGGCGAGATTCTTTCGGTTAATCTCGAAAGTGATGGCGCCCGGCTCGGCGACGAGAAGGGCATCGCAGATCGAGGTGTGGCCGGGCGCGTTCGACACCCTGGCGCCTTTGATCAGCGAGCGGCGTGTGTCGTCGAAATGCTCGGGTTCCACGGCCCAGACGGCGGTGCCCGGCGAGGCGTCCTTGACCGCGATCGAAATGCCGCTGCTCAAGCCGCCGCCGCCGCAGGGAACCACTACCGCATCGAGGCTGACGCCAAGCGCTCTTGCTTGGCGCATCAATTCGAGGCCGACCGTGCCCTGGCCGGCGATGATGGCCGGATCGTCGTAAGGCGGCACCAGGACCATGCCCTTTTCCACGTAAGAACGGACGACGGCAGTGCGATCGTCGCGGACCCGGTCGAAGGTGATCACTTCGGCGCCCATCTTCCTGACATTGCCGACCTTCATCGCCGGCGCGTCGGCAGGCATGGCGATTACGGCCTTGACGCCGAACATCCCCGCCGCGGCGGCAACGCCTTGCGCGTGATTACCCGACGAGAAGGCGACGACGCCGCGGGCGCGTTCTTCCGCCGAGAGCGAGGAGAGCTTGTTGTATGCACCGCGGAACTTGAACGAGCCGGTGCGCTGCAACGTCTCCGGCTTGAACAGGATCCTGGCGCCGAAGCGATTGTTCAACTCCGGCGATTCGATCAGCGGCGTTTCGACGATCCGTCCGGACAATCGCGCTGCTGCGCTGTGAATATCGGCGATGCCGGGAGGGGTGGTCATGGCTAGGTCCTACAAGAGATGAGACCGCCTATGCTGCACGGAAAGGGAGGCGGCGCACGAATGAAAAAATGTGACCGTTACAATTCGTCCTTGGAGGCAGGAGAGTGGGGCGTGACTGTCCCCACCGCCTCCTCGGCCCTCTGCCATGCGTTCGCCGCTTCAGTCGACAAATCGTTGTCGATTGACCGGCATAGCCTGCCGCTCCTCACCCCAACAGCGTCTTTTGCCGTTTGGGGCCGCCCATCTTGCGCCACGTGTTGAAGCGGTGGGTGGCGGCGGCGAAGGAGATCTTCATCTGCTGGGCAACCGAATAGCGCGACTTGCCCTCGTCGAACAGCCGATAGCAGCACTCGACGCCCTCCTCGGTCAACTTGCCGTCGGGAGCCTTGTTGTGCGGATTGGCGGGATCAAATTTTTCGACCTGCTGCTCGACCAGGCCTTTCAGGCGCTGCAGATCCGCCTCAATATTAGCGATAAGGTCGAGAACCGGTTTGGGATCAAACAGCTGCTGTTTTTCCGGCATCTGCGGCGTTCCTTTCTCTTAGTTGAGATTCGGTTATATAAGTGAACGTTTGCCGATAGCAACGGCGATGTGTTCGGGATTTTGAAGCCTGTACCTTTTGAGCATGAGTGGAGCGCACACGATTGACCGGCGACGTGCGAGGTCATAGTTTAGAACTATTCTAAACTAGGGTGAATTTCTCATGCTTTCCCGCGTTTTCGGCTTCGGCCGCCGTCCCTTTGAATCGCTCTCGGAACAGGAGATCCTGGCGCTCGCCATCTCCTCCGAGGAGGATGACGGGCGCATCTATCGCGCCTATGCCGACGGGCTGGCGGAGAGCTTTCCGCAATCGGCCAAGGTGTTCGAGGAGATGGCGGAGGAGGAGGACGGCCATCGCGATTCGCTGATCGAGCTTTACCGCAAGCGTTTCGGCGAGCGCATACCGCTGATCCGGCGCGAACATGTGAAGGGCTATTACGAACGCAAGCCGGACTGGCTGGTGAGGCCGCTCGGCATCGATCATGTGCGCAGCCAAGCCGAGGCCATGGAGCGGCAGGCCTACCTGTTCTATATCGAGGCGGCCAAACGCACAGGCGATGCGTCGACGCGAAAGCTGCTCGACGACCTGGCGATCGCAGAACAGGGCCACGAGACACTGGCGCAGCGGCTGGAGCAAAAGCATGTGCCGGGCGCGGTCAAGGACGAAGAAACGGCAGCCGAGCAGCGCCAGTTCATCCTGACCTATGTCCAACCGGGGCTGGCCGGGCTGATGGATGGCTCGGTGTCGACGCTGGCGCCGATCTTTGCCGCCGCCTTTGCCACGCATGATACGTTCCAGACCTTTCTGGTCGGGCTTGCCGCCTCGATCGGCGCTGGCATCTCGATGGGTTTCACCGAGGTGGCTTCCGACGACGGCAAATTATCGGGCCGCGGCTCGCCGGCAAAACGCGGGCTGACCGTCGGCGTCATGACGACGCTGGGCGGGCTCGGCCATGCGCTGCCCTATCTAATCCCGCTTTTTTGGACGGCGACCATTGTCGCCGCCGTGGTGGTTTTCTTCGAGCTGTGGGCGATCGCCTTCGTGCAGAACCGCTACATGCAGACGCCATTCTGGCGCGCCGCCTTCCAGGTGGTGCTGGGTGGCGCGCTGGTGTTTGCGGCAGGGGTGCTGATCGGGAATGCCTAACAGTCCTTAACCATTTACCGCCTGGCTGTCCTGAGGCGCCTCGGCGCGTTCGGTCAGGCCGTAATCGCGCACGACATGGGCGATGCGCAAACGATAGTCCGCAAAGATACCGCCGCGCCCGGCCTTCTGCGCCTGCCGATGTTCCTGCGTGTTGCGCCAGGTCTTCACCGCGTCCTCGTCGCGCCAGAAGGACAGCGACAGGATGCGGTTCGGATCGGCAAGGCTCTGGAAGCGCTCGATCGACAGGAAACCGTCGATGCCGTCGAGCAGTGGGCGCAGGTCGGCGGCGATGCCGAGATAGGCATCGCGCTTGCCCGCCGCCGACTCGACCTCGAAGATGACGGCGATCATGGCTTCACCAAAGGAGCATGCGGCCCGGAGGCCAGCTTGAGGAAGATGCGGTCCTCCTTCAGAATGAATTTTTCCCGTCGGGCGAACTCGTAGTTCGCCTTGCCGGCGGGATCGGCGGCGAGCCGGGCGCGGTAGGCTTCGTAGGCCGCAAGACTGTCGATGTTGTAGGCGGCATAAGCCGTGGTGGCCGAGCCTTCGCGCGGCGCGAAATAGCCGATCAGATCGGCGCCGCAGCGCGGGATCGCCTGCCCCCAATTGCGTGCATATTCCTCGAACGCCGCCTTGCCGAACGGATCGATCTCGTAGCGGATGAAGCAGGTGATGGTCATTTTCGCCTCCTTGGCGGTGGATGTTTTCTTGCGGTCACAGTTCGAGCCGGATCGAAACGTTCCGAAGATCGATATGCTAGGCAAATCCCTCGCTGATCATGCCTGCCAGAACGATTTCGCGCATTCGCGGCGGACGTCTTCAGGTGTCAGGCCAAGGTCACGCAGCAGATGATCGTCGATCTCGGCGAGGTCGAGACGCTGCAAATGACGGTCGTACCACCGCTTCAGGAGCCGCAGCCGCAAGCGGCGCAAGACAATGAACGGGAACGGCCGGCGAGCAGGCGCGGCGCTGAGAATGGTCCTTGCAGGCATCGTTGTCTCCTTGATTTGCATCGAGACTAATGCTTTATCTGACGAGGATGCTTCGATGAGGAACGAACTATGCGCGAAGGACCTGACATAGCCCGCACAGCCAGCCTGGTGGGCGATCCGGCGCGGGCAAACATGCTGTCCGCACTGATGGGCGGCACTGCACTGACGGCGAGCGAACTGGCACTCGAAGCCGGGGTGTCGCTTCCGACAGCGAGCTCGCATCTGTCGAAGCTGATGGAAGGCGGGCTGCTGACACTGGCGAGCCAGGGGCGGCACCGCTATTATGGCCTCGCCTGCCCGCAGGTGGCAGGAATGATCGAAGCTATCACCGGCGTTGCCGCCGCGGTCGGGCCGCAGAGGGTGCGACCCGGCCCTCGCGACGCGGCCATGCGCGTGGCGCGGGTCTGCTACGACCACCTCGCCGGCGAGCAGGCGGTGGCGATGCTGGACCGTCTCGTCGCTCGACAAGTGCTCCTGCGCGATGATGAGGAGATTCAGCTTGGGCCGTCGGCCACCTCGCATTTCGCCGCGATCGGCATCGACATCCATACCAAAGCGCGGCGACCGGTGTGCCGCGCCTGCCTCGACTGGAGCGTGAGGCGCTCGCACCTCGCCGGCACGCTGGGCGCCGCCATTCTCGACAAGATCCTCGCCGAGAAATGGGCACGGCGCGAGAAGGACAGCCGTGCCGTGATCTTTTCACCGGTAGGCAAGCAGGCCTTCGAGACGACGTTTCTCGCCTGACGGCTCGCTTCAATGCGCTAGAACGGTTCGTCGTTTCACGGAAACGCCGAACCGCTGTAACTTTTTGTTTTGAAGCATGTCGTTGTCGCAAACCGCTGCACATTTTTGCGCGACATGCATTAGCCGCGCTTGAGCGGCTTGGCCTGCTTGAAAAAATCCGCCCAGGGATCGGCTTGCCCGAGCCGCTTCAGCGTCGTCTTGTCGCCGATCGGAAAGGCGTTCGGCGGCAATCCGGCCTCGATTTCCGCCCAGGTCACTGGCATCGATATCGTGGCGCCTTTTTTGGCGCGCGACGAATAAGGCGCAACCGTGGTGGCGCCGCGGCCGTTGCGCAGATAATCGACGAAAATCTTGCCCGTGCGCGCCTTCTTCGACAGCGTCGCCGTGTAGCGGTCGGGTGCGGCTTGCTCGAGCGCTCGGGCGAACTCATGGGCGAAGCCTTTGACCTCGTCCCAGTCCGCCGACGGCTTCAGCGGGACGAGGACATGATAGCCCTTGCCGCCCGAGGTCTTGACGAAATTAGGCAGGGACAGTTCGTCGAGCCGGCTGCGGATATCGAGCGCCGCGGCACGCACTGCCTTCACGTCGACACCCTCGTCGGGATCGAGATCGAAGATGATCTGGTCGGGTTTTTCCAGTTCGTCCGTGGTCGAGCCCCAGATGTGGATCTCGACGACGCCGAGCTGCACCAGGGCCACGACACCGTCGAAATCGCGGATGAACAATATCTCCTCGCCGTCGGTGGGATCCTTCATCACTGCGATCTTGTCGTGCATGCCGGCCGAGGCATGTTTTTGGAAGAACCGTTGGCCGCCAACGCCGTCCGGCGCCCGCACGAGGCTGAGCGGCCGGTTGATGACGAATTGCTTCATGCGCGGCCAGACCAGCGCGTAGTGATCAACCAGATCCTGCTTCGATACGTTCTCCTCGGGCCACAGAAGCTTGTCGGGGCGGGACAGTGTAACCGAGGTTTTCGCCGCGCCGGCGGGTTCGGCGGGCTTTGGCCTCGGCTCGGCCGTGGCTGAGCGTGCTTTCGGTTTCTCCTGCACGACTTCCTCCGCCGGCTTGTCCTCGCGCAATCCCTGGAACGACGCGTGGCGTATTATACGGTCCGACGTCCAACTGCGAAACTCCACTTCGCCGACAAGTTCGGGCTTGACCCAGACCAGCCCCTTGCCCCTTGGCACCGCCCTGTCGAAGGGCGAGGTTGTCGTCTTCAGCGCATCAAGCCTCTTCTTCAGCTCGTTGGTGCTTTTGGCCGTGAAGCCGGTGCCGACGCGGCCGGCATAGCGCAGCTTGCCGCCCTCGTGATAGCCGACCAGCAGCGAGCGCAGGCCCCGCCCGGTCTTGTCCGACGGCATGTAGCCGCCGATGACGAATTCCTGGCGCGCCGTACATTTCGACTTCACCCAGGACGGGACACGGCCGCTGCGGTAGGGCGCATCGGCGCGCTTGGAGACGACGCCTTCGAGCCCCAGCCGGCAAGCATGCTCCAGCATGATCTTGCCGGGCTCGGCAAAGTGGTCGCTGAAGCGCACGGCCTGATCCTCGGCCTGTCCGGCGAGCAAAGTGCGCAGCCTTTCCTTGCGCTCGACCAGCGGCTCGGAACGGATATCCTCACCGTTGAGACGCAACAGGTCGAAAACGTAGTAGATGAAACGATCCGTGCGGCCCGCCGACAGATCTTGCTGCAGCAGCGAGAATGACGAGACGCCGTTATCCGCCAGCACGACGATTTCGCCGTCGATGATCGCATCGGTGCATTTCAGGCCGCCAAGTGCCGCGACAATTGCGCCACCGAATTTGTCGGTCCAGTCGAGGCCGGCGCGTGTCAAAAGCCGCACCTCGGTGCCGGTAAGCTGCGACTGCATGCGATAGCCGTCGAACTTCACCTCATGCAGCCAGTCCTTGCCGGGCGGCGCGTCCCGCTCCAGCGTTGCGAGCGCCGGTTCGATGAATTCGAGCCGCCTTGCCGCGACTGCCTTCTTGCCGGTAGCCGGCCTGTCGGACTGCCAGACCCTTGGCTTCTTGCCGTCGGCGGTCTTGCCTTCGCCGACCTCCTCGATGGTCAGGCCGGATTTCACCGATTGCGGCGCCTCCTGCAAAATGTCCTCGCCCGGACGCGCGGCGGCATCGTCGGATTTGATCAGCAACCAGTTGTCACGCTTTTCGCCCGGACGCGGCTTCAGCCGCACCAGATGCCATGCGCCATGCAATTTGTGGCCATGCAGTTCGAAACTGATATGGCCTTTCTTCATCGCCTTTGCCGGGTCGCCATCGGGGACCCAAGTTCCCTCATCCCAGACAATGACCGAGCCGCCGCCATATTGGTCCTTCGGGATGGTGCCTTCAAACGGCGCATAGTCGATCGGGTGGTCCTCGACATGCACGGCGAGCCGCTTTTCGTGCGGGTCGAGGCTCGGGCCTCGCGTCACCGCCCAGCTCCACAGCACGCCGCCGTGCTCGAGACGAAGGTCGTAGTGAAGCCTGGTGGCGGCATGCTTGTGGATGACGAAGATGCCACCCGGCACGGCTTTCTTGCCGTGCGAAACCTTGCCGGCTGGTTCGGCCGTCTTCTTGAAATTGCGCTTGGCGTGATACTGCTCGAGGCTGGCCATGGGCGGATCCTAAGCAGATTTGCGCCGGGCGGCTTTGGACTTGGCGCCTTTTGCCGGGCGTTCGGTCTTTGCCGGCGCACCGGCTTCCGACGAAAGGCTCTTCTTCAGCGCATCGAAGAGGTTGACGACGTTGGAGGGCCGTGGTTCCGCCTTGGTCTTCGGTGCCTTCTTGCCGGCCTTCTTGGCGCGGACCAGCTCGATCAGGGCGTTTTCGTATTTGTCCTCGAATTCGGAAGGATCGAACTTCGCCTGTTTCTCATCGACGATGTGTTCGGCCAGCCTGATCATCTCGGCGTCGGTCTTCACCGGCTTGATGTCGCCGAACACCATCTCGGGCCTGCGAACCGTATCGCCATAGCGCAGGGTCGTCAGCAGCAGACCCTTGCCCAACGGCTCAATGACCACCGGACGTTCGCGGCGATAGAGCACAATGCGGGCTAGCCCCGCCGTCTTCTTGGCGGCCATGGCGTCGCGGATGACGGCGAAGGCCTCTTCCGAGACCTCGTCCGCAGGCGTCACATAGTAGGGCGCATCGAGATAGATCTGCTGGATCGAGGATTTTTCGATGAAACCATCGAGGCTCATCGTATGCGAGGATTCGATCTGCACGGCTTCGATCTCCTCCTCCTCGATTTGGACGAAGTCGCCGTCGCCGATCTCGTAGCCCTTGATCTCGTCGCCTTCATCGAGCGGCTTGCCGCTTGCCGAATCGACATAGACGCGCTTGACGGTATTGCCGGTCTTGCGGTTGAGCACGCGGAACGAGACTTTCTCGGCCTGGGTGACGACATTGGTCAGTTCGACGGCGCAAGTGACCAGCGAAAGCTTGAGATACCCTCTCCAGGCCGGGCGCGGCGCCATGACAAACTCCCTGCGCGACAATGTTCAACCGAGAACGGGCAAAGTCCGTTCCGGTTCCGGCGGCCCAAAAGGCAAGTCCGAGCTTTCAACCCAGCCTTGCCTTTGTTCTCGCTCACTGCCCTACTCGACGGCTTGCAGGTTGACCTTGCTTTCCGCTATTTCGGTAAGCTTGCGGTCGGTTGCCTGCTCCTCCTTGAGGTTGTTGGCCAACACATTGGCGCAGTCGCTGCGGCCCAGTTGCTTGGCCCAAGCAATCAGGGTGCCGTAACGGGTCATCTCATAATGCTCGACCGCCTGGGCGGAGGCGATCAGCGCAGCGTCGAGGACCTCCTTGTCGGCGATGTCGCCGCTGACGTCGTCGGCTTCTTCGAGAATGCCGTCGATGGCCGGGCAGTCGACCTGCTTGGCCTTCACGCCGTGCAGTTCGAACACCTGCTCGACACGCTGGATATGACCCTTGGTCTGAGCGAGATGTTTCTCAAAGCCCGCTTTCAGCTGCGGATCACTCGCCTTGTCGATCATCTTCGGCAGCGATTTCTCGATCTGTTTTTCAGCGTAATAGATGTCGCGCAGCGTGTGCACGAAGAGGTCGTCGAGGGTTTTGATATCCTTCGAAAAGAAACCCATGGCCTTTGCCTTTCCATTGCTCTTGCAGTTTCGGATTTTTTGGCTGCGGCCCACCCGAGCACCACAGTCTGCGAAGCCGGTTCGTCCCGGCACTGGGAAATCAACGTGCGGCTGACGGGCCGGTTCCTGGTTTTCCGGCCGCGTGCACGGAAATTTCGCGGTCCGGCAAAACCTGAAACAAAACCGCGCCTCTGCGACATTCAGGCGAAACATATGTGATGCAAAAGTCACACTGGACGAAATGCCGACGGACTGCATGGAAACACCGCGAATCAGCCGCATTCCAGCCATGAACAAAGGCATTTTCGACCAGAGATTAACATCGCGTTCACCGACTATTCACGCCTGGACGCTATGATCCCCGCAATTCGGAAGGGAAATCCGAAACGGGACAGGGACCGAGTAAAATGAGCTTCTGGAATCAAATCGCCGGCTATGCCGCCGCCATCCGCGAATTCGTCGCGCCGACCTATCGGCCTGAGCGCTATTATATGCGCGGCCCAGGCCCCGCCTGCGCGCGCCGTGGCAACACGCTTGGGATCAGCGTGCGCTGATGATGAGCATGGAGAGCCGTCACGACAGCCGTATCTGCCGGCCCGACGCCGACAATCGGTCAACGACCTATCGCGCCGAGCGCCCTGCGCTGACCGACAGACGGCGTGCGACAACGCCAAGCCTCTAGCATTCCGGGCTTTGATCCAGCCGCCGGCAGGCCTAGTGTCGCCTGACACCAGCTGCCGGGCGTCACGTGATCGTCAAGCCGAACCATTCTCCTGAGCCGCCAGAATTCGAATCAAGTCGCCCGTTGATCGTGTTCGACGGTATTTGCGTGTTGTGCTCGGGCTTTGTGCGCATGGTGGTGAAGCTCGACCGCAAGGGCCGCTTCCATTTCGTAACGGCGCAGTCGCCCTTCGGCGAGATGCTGTTCAAGAAATACGGGCTGCGGACGGATCGCTACGAGACCAATCTCGTCATCGTCGATGGCGTGGCTTTCACCCGCCTGGACAGTTTCGTTGCCGTCATGGCCGAACTCGGCTGGCCGTGGCGGGCGGCGCGGATCCTGCTGCTGTTGCCGCGCCCGCTTCGCGACTGGCTCTACGACCGCATCGCAAAGAACCGCTACGCCCTGTTCGGCAAGAAGGACAATTGCGAAATCCCTTCCGCCGAGGTGAGGGCAAGATTGATCTGCTAGGTTCGTTGCCGTGGCCGGGAGCGGGCGGGGCATTTTGGGGGAACTGCGGATGAAGGTTCTTGTCGTCGGCGGCTATGGCACCTTTGGCGGTCGCACCGTCGAGCTTTTGGAGGGCGAGCCGCATCTGATCCTCTTTGTCGCCGGGCGCTCGCTCGCCAAGGCTGACGCGTATTGCAAGAAGCGCGCCCCGACAGCAGCCCAGCTGGTGCCGGCACTGTTCGACCGTGACGGCGATCTCGCCGCGCAACTCGCTGCATTTGAGCCTGATATTGTAGTCGACGCGAGCGGTCCGTTCCAGGCCTATGGCGAGGGACGCTATCGCCTGATCGAGGCCTGCATCGCCCAGCGCATCAACTATCTCGATCTAGCCGACGGCTCGGATTTCGTCGCCGGTGTCTCTGCGTTCGACGAGGCGGCGCGAAACGCCGGCGTCTTCGTGCTGTCCGGCGTCTCGAGCTTTCCGGTGCTGACGGCGGCGGTGGTGCGTCGCCTGTCTTCGGACCTGACGCGGGTCGACGGCATTCGCGGCGGCATCGCGCCTTCGCCCTTTGCCGGCGTCGGCGCGAACGTCATCCGGGCTATCGCCGGTTATGCCGGTCGGCCGGTGCGGCTTGTTCGCAATGGCCGTCCCGAACAAGGCCGTCCGTTTACCGAGCAGCTGCGCTACACTATCGCGCCGCCGGGCCGGCTGCCGCTTCGAAACGCGCTGTTTTCTCTGGTCGACGTTCCGGACCTGCGCGCCTTGGCCGCGCTTTGGCCGGAGGCGAGGACCATCTGGATGGGAGCCGGGCCGGTACCCGAGGTGCTGCACCGCGCCCTGATCGGCCTCGCCTGGCTGGTGCGCGCCGGATTGATCGGTTCGCTTTCGCCACTGGCGCCGCTGATGCATCAGGCAACGAACCGGCTGCGCTGGGGCGAGCATCGCGGCGGCATGTTCGTCGAGGTGGAGGGATCGGACCGGGCGGGCGCCATCGTCAAGCGCTCGTGGCATCTCTTGGCCGAGGGCAATGACGGGCCGCTGATCCCGTCGATGGCGGTCGAAGCACTGGCCCGCAAAGCGCTGGCCGGACATCAGCCCGCGCCGGGCGCACGGGCGGGGGTGCGCGATTTGGAGCTCCGGGATTATGAAGCCCTGTTCGCCGGGCGGACAATCTACACCGGCTTCAGGAACGGGGCGGCGGACGAGGACAAGCCGCTTTATGCCGAGCTGCTCGGTGCCGCCTGGCAAGGCCTTCCCGAGGCAATTCGGTCAATGCATGACCGTACGATCACGGCCGCAGGCCGCGCGCGCGTCGAACGCGGGCGCAATGTTCTTGGCCGGCTAATGGCCTGGACGGTCGGCTTCCCCGGGGCAAGCGAGGACATCCCGGTTCATGTCCGCTTCGACACCGACAAGGACGGCGAGACCTGGACCCGGACATTCGGCAAGCACAGTTTTTCGAGCCTACAGTCCGCAGGCCGGGGTCGATCGCAGCGCTTGCTGTGCGAACGCTTCGGCCCGCTGACCTTCGCGATGGCGCTGGTTGCCGAAGACGGCCGGCTGGCGCTGGTCTTGCGCCGCTGGAGTTTTTTTGGCCTGCCGCTTCCGATGTGGCTCGGTCCACGCTCGACTTCCTACGAAACGGTGAAATGGCCGCTTCCGCTTCCATGTCGAGATCTCGCATCCGCTTGCCGGCATGATCGCCCGCTACCGCGGCTGGCTGGAGCCCTCCGGCCCGCACGGCTCCAGCGAGATCGTGTCGCCTGCCAGCTTGGCCAGTTCGCGACAGTCCTGCGCCGTGCACAGCGTCCAGCCCTGACCCGTGGCGCCCGAGGCGGCGAGCGCGAGGCGCCGCTGTGGCCCGACCTTGGGCGCATAGACCCACCAGCCGTTTCTCAGCACCGAGCCTTGCGGCGGCTCCATCCCGGCGCCCGATCCCTTGATGCGGGCCTCGACCAGCTGCAGGCCGGACGGCAGCACCTTCCAGTCTTCCTGCCACTGGGTCTTCTCCACCGAATGCACCCAGGAGAGCGTGAAGGCAGCGACCGCGAGCGTCACCGTCTTGCCGGCCGCGACGATGCAGAGGCTCATGCTGAATTAGCCAGCGAAGCCTGCCGCGCGCGCCAGCAGTGCCAGCCGATCCAGGCAAGGGACAGCGCCCAGCCCGCCTCGTCGGTGAGCGGCAGCGCGGCAACCAGCAGCACGCCGGCGGCGAAGGCGACGAGACGTTCCCACCAGGCCATGCGCCGGGCGAGGAACCCGACAGCCGCGGCGCCCCACAGGACGATGCCCATGCAGGCCTTGGCAACGATATAGACGACCTCGACGGGATAGCCGAACTGGGCGGCGATCGGGCCGGGGTCCTGCAACATCAGCGCCGGGGTGTAGACCGCCATGAACGGCACGACGAAGCCGGCGACGGCAAGCTTGGTGGCCTGGATGCCGATCTTGAGGCCGCTCTCCTTGGCCATTGGCGCGGCGGCGAAGGCGGCCAGCGCCACCGGCGGAGTGAGGTCGGCCATGATGCCGAAATAGAAGACGAACATGTGGCTGACCACCAGCGGCACGCCGAGCGAGAGCAATGCCGGCCCGGCCAACGACGAGGTGATGATGTAGTTAGGGATGGTCGGGATACCCATGCCGAGCACCAGGCAGGTGAGCATGGTCAGCAACAGCGACAGGAACAGATTGTTCTCGCCGATGGAGATGATCCAGCCGATGAAGGTCGAGGCGATGCCGGTAAGCGTCAACGTGCCGATGACGATGCCGACAATGGCGCAGGCAATGCCGACCGGCAGCGCGTTCTTTGCTCCTTCGGCAAGGGAATCCACGCATATGCGCAGCGTCTCGCGCCCGCCCTTGAAGGTGAGGCAGGCGGCGACCAGCACGGCGATGACCAGGCTGAGGATGTTGACGCCGAATTTCATGAAGGAAGCCGCGGCAAGCCCGAGCGCCAGCCAGAAGACGATGCGGAAGGCGAGCGGCCCGATCGATGCTGCCAGCGGCGTGCCGAGGATAAGCACAATGGTCAACGCCAGGCCCATGGTGCCGGCGAACACCGGTGTGTAGCCGGCAAACAGCAGGTAGATCAGTGCTGCGAGAGGCAGTACCAGCGGCCAATGTTGTCTGACCGCATCCCACGGATTGGGCAGGTCGGCCTTGGCCATGCCGTGCAGGCCGGCCTTGCCGGCTTCCAGGTGCACCTGCCAGAAACAGGCGCCGAAATAGAGCAGCGCCGGAATGATCGCCGCCTTGACCACCGCGGCATAGGGGATGTTCAGGGTCTCGGCCATGATAAAGGCAACCGCTCCCATCACCGGCGGCATGATCTGGCCGCCCATCGACGAGGTCGCCTCGACGGCGCCGGCGAAAGCCGAGCGGAAACCGAAGCGCTTCATCAGCGGGATGGTGAACTGGCCGCTGGCCACCACATTGGCGACGCCGGAGCCGGAAATGGTGCCCATCAGCGCCGAGGACAGCACGCAGACTTGCGCCGGGCCGCCGCGCCATGAGCCGACCAGGCCAAGCGCAAAATCGTTGAACAGCGCGATCATGCCGGCGCGCTCAAGAAAGGCGGCGAAAACGACGAAGATGAAGATGTAGGCGGCCGAGACATAGATCGGCGTGCCGTAGATGCCTTCGGTGCCATAGGCGAAGGTGTCGACGAGCTGGGCGAAATCATAGCCGCGATGGATGAACGGCGGCGGCAGATGATTGCCGGCAAATGCGTAGGCGAGAAAGATGAAGGCAATGACGGCGAGCGGCAGCCCCATTAACCGCCGCGCCGCCTCGAAGACCAGCACGACCAGCACCGCGCCGACGATCAGGTCAGGCGTGGTGAGAAAGCCGGAGCGGCGGATGAGGTCGGCATAGAACACCCAATTGTACAGACCGGTGGCGAAACCAAGCAGGCCGAGCGTCCAGAACACTGCTTTCGCCGGGACGCTTTTGGCGCGCAGATTGGCGATTAGGGCAAAGCCGAGCAGCAGCAGGAAGCCGACATGCATGGCGCGTATGACCTGGCTCGGCAGGCTGCCATAGGCGGCGATGTAGATTTGGAAGATGGAGAAGGCGATGGCGATAAAAAAAGCCGCCTTGCCGGCGATGCCTTCGCCGAAGCCAGGCGGCAATCCTTCGACAGGAGCTTCCGCTGTGGGGGAAAGAACGGTCGGGGTTACGGTCATTAGCGGGGTTCCTGGCGGGGCGGTCCCCTCCTCGAGGGGAGGGTGCCGAGCGAAGCGAGGCGGGTGGGGTCGATGCGGCCGTGCGCGGCCTCAACCGACCCTACCCGTCCATTCGCCTTCGGCAGCTGTTCACCTTCTCCTCAAGGGGGAGGGATGGCTCCTTACTTCACCAATCCCTTTTCCTTGTAATACCTCTCGGCGCCTGGATGCAGCGGCACCGGCATGCCGTCGAGCGCCTTGGCCGGGTCGATCGCCTTGGCGGCGGCGTGGGCAGCGGTGAGCTGGTCGAGATGCTCGAACAGCAGTTTCGTCATCTGGTAGGCGGTCTCGTCGGAGACATCGGCGCTGGTGATCAGGAAATTGCCGACGGCGGCGGTCGCAACATCCTCGGTCTGGCCCTCGTAGGTGCCCTTGGGGATGACCACGGAAAGATAGGGCGAGCCGATCTTGGCGACGTCCTCCGCCGGCACGGCAACAACGTTTACCGGCACTGAGGTGGCGAGGTCACGGATCGACGCGACCCCAAGGCCAGCCGACTGCAGCGTGGCGTCGAGCTGGCGGTTCTTGATCAGCTCCACCGATTCGGCGAAGGGCAGATATTCGATCCGCCCGAGGTCTTCGTATTTCAGCCCGGCAGCGGCAAATATCGTGCGGGCGTTGAGCTCGGTGCCTGAGGCCGGCGCGCCGACCGAAAGGCTCTTGCCCTTGAGATCGGCGAGCGTCTTGATGCCGGATTCCTTGCTGGCGACGATCTGGATGTAATTGGGATAGATGGCGGCAATGCCGCGCAGCTTGTCGAGCTTGCCTGGGAAGCCTGCTTCGGTATTGCCTTCGGCGGCCAGCTTGACGGAATCTCCAAGCGCGAAAGCAATCTCGCCCTTGCCCTGCTGCAAGAGATTGAGGTTTTCGACCGACGCTTTCGTCGCCTGCACCTGGGTGCGCGCGCCTTCGATGCCCTTGCCGTAGATTTCCGACAGCGCGACGCCGAGCGGATAGTAGACGCCGGACGTGCCGCCGGTCAGCACGTTGATGAATTCCTGTGCCTTGACCGATACCGCGCCAAGGCCAAGCGACAGCGCCAGCACGCCGGCTGCAACAAATTTCGTCCTGAAATTGAGCATGCGATTTCCTCCCTGAAAATTCGCCGCCGTGCCCTCCTCGGCGGCACGAAGCGAAGCGAGTTTAGACAGCGGGCGGGAAATGCCAACCCGCAATAGCAGCGATTAGACGAACGGCTAAGCAGTGCCGCAACACGTTGGCGCTTGCGCGAGGTCGCATCGCGGCAGAAAGATTTTTCCAGCGCTTGTCGAAATCCGGCAGGGCCGCGCGACATAAGTCCGGCTCGCAACGATGCGGCCTTCGAGAAACGGGAGAAGACCATGCGATACATGCTTTTGATCTATGGAAACGAAGCGGGGATGGCAGCCGCGCCAGCAGATGCGGTGACACAGATGTCGAGCGCGTACGTCGCCTACACCGAAGCGTTGAAGAAATCCGGCGCCTGGCTCGCCGGCGACCGGCTGAAGCCGACGCAATCCGCTACCTCGGTGCGGATGGCCAATGGCAAGACCAACGTGCTCGACGGCCCCTATGCCGACACCAAGGAGCAGCTTGCCGGCTTCTATATGATCGAAGCGGAGGACGTCGACGCCGCCATTGCCTGGGCGGCGCGCTGCCCGGGCGCCAGCACCGGCACGGTAGAGGTGCGGCCGATCTGGGAACTCACCATGTGATGCCGGAATTGCCCGACACCGCGCGGGCGGCGGCGGAAGCGGCCGCCCGGCAAAGCTACGGCAAGCTGGTTGCCTATCTCGCCGCACGCACGCGCGACGTGGCCGCTGCCGAGGACGCATTGGCCGATGCCTTTGCAGCGGCGCTCGAGCGTTGGCCACAGGCGGGCGTGCCCGACAAGCCGGAAGCCTGGCTGCTGGCGGTCGCGCGCCGGCGCCGCGTCGACGCGGTCAGACGGCGGCTGACAAGCGAGGCGGGCCGCGATCACCTCAGGCTGATCGCCGAGGAGATGGAGGCACGAATGGCCGACGAAGACCTGCCGGACGAGCGGCTCAGGCTGATGTTTGCCTGCGCCCATCCGGCGATCGAGGCCGGTGTCCGCGCGCCGCTGATCCTGCAGACGGTCCTGGGCTTCGACGCAGCGACCATCGCCTCGGCTTTTCTTGTGTCGCCAGCCACGATGAGCCAGCGGCTGGTGCGCGCCAAGACCCGCATCCGCGAGACCGGCATTCCGTTCCGCGTGCCGGAGCGGGCCGAACTCGGCGAGCGGCTGGGCACCGTTCTGGAAGCGATCTACGCGGCGTTTGCCGAAGGTTGGTCCGACCCGGCCGGCACCGAAACGCGGCGCCGCAATCTCGCGACCGAAGGCATCTGGCTCGGCCGTCTGATCGCCTCGCTGATGCCGGATGAGCCGGAAGCACTCGGCCTGCTGGCGCTGATGCTGTTCGCCGAGGCGCGGCGTGCAGCCCGGCGCAATGCGGCGGGTGACTATGTGCCGCTGGCCGAGCAGGATCTTGCATTGTGGGACGACACCCTGATCGATGAAGCGGAGGCGCTGCTCGGGCGCGCGGCCGCCGAGGGTGTTGTCGGCCGCTACCAGCTCGAGGCCGCCGTGCAATCCGCCCATACGACACGGCGGCTGACCGGTTGCACCGACTGGGTCGCGATCAAGGAGCTCTACGACGCGCTGTCGGTGATTGCCGGCTCGCCGGTGGTGTCGATCAACCGTGCGGTGGCGATTGCCGAGGCCGAAGGTGCTTCAGCAGGATTGGGCGCGCTTGATCAACTCAGCGGCGACAAGCGGCTGTATGATTATCAACCTTACTGGGCCGCCCGCGCGGGCCTGCTGGCCAGACTCGGCAAAGTTCCGCAAGCGAGCGAGGCCTATGACCGGGCTATCGGCCTCGAACGCGATCCGGCCGTGCGCCGGTTCCTGCAGGAACGACGGGCATGGCTCGGCCACGCGGAAAGACACTGAGACAAGGCGGAGTGCTTAGGCCGGCCACATGTCGTGGGAAGCATTCAGCCTCTTTATCACTCGATGTTCCCGCAAATTGGCCCACAGGCGTTCGATATTCGGCCAAGCGGTTGGAACCTTCGCGACCTCCGGATGCCAGGCCACCAACATGACGAGATAGACGTCGGCCAGCGAGAGCCGGTCGCCGGCCAGCCAGTCATGGCCTGCGAGGGCGGCATCGAGAATGGCGAAGCTGCGATCCATTTCCGAGACCGCCGCCTGTTTGACAGCGTCCACGCCGCGGGGATCGGTCGTGTAGCGATGAGCGTAGAAGAACCGCAGGTCAGCCGAATAGATGACGGAGGACATGAAAAACATCCAGCGCAGGAAGTCGGCACGGTCAGCCGAACTTGCTGCGGGCGCCAGTCCTGCTTCCGGGTGGCGCTCGGCCAGCAGGATGCAGATCGCCGCCGATTCGGTCATCGAGCGTCCGTCCGGCAAGACCAGGACCGGTACCTGGTTCAAGGGACTGATGTCGAGGAAGGCCTGGTTGGGTCGGCCTTTTGGAACATCGATCTGGTCGAAAGGCACACCCGCCAAAGCGAGCGCCGCCTCGATGACAAAGCCGCCGGTATTGGCACGCGTATAGAGCTTGTACACTAAATCCTCCGCCTGCCGGGCAGCGACGATCTGATACGGAAGTGACTCGCCGCTCAAGCGAACAATGCACGCCACAGGTATTTTTTCGGCGGCCCAGGCCGAAGCGTCGATGTAGAACTTTTTGATGCCGGAGGGGCAGCGCGAAGGAGCGCTACGAATCCATCCCTGTCAAACTCTGTGTGGAGGACCTAAGCCCCCAATCCCTCGAATAGGATCGTCGAGAGATAGCGCTCGGCGAAGGAGGGGATGACGACGACGAGGTTCTTGCCCTTGTTCTCGGGCCGCGAGCCGACGACGATCGCCGCTTGCAGGGCGGCCCCCGACGAGATGCCGACCGGCACACCTTCGAGCCGAGCGACGAGCCGTGCATTGGCAACCGAATCCTCGTTCGAGACTTTGACGATCTCGTCATAGATCGTCGTGTCGAGGATTTTTGGCGCGAAGCCGGCGCCAATGCCCTGGATCTTGTGCGGGCCTGGCTGGCCGCCCGACAGCACCGGCGAGGCTTCCGGTTCGACGGCGACGACATGCACCGAGGGCTTACGCTTCTTCAGCACCTGGCCGACGCCGGTGATGGTGCCGCCGGTCCCGATGCCGGCAACGAAGATATCGACTTCGCCATGGGTGTCGTTCCAGATTTCCTCGGCCGTGGTGCGGCGATGGATTTCCGGATTGGCCGGGTTTTCGAATTGCTGCGGAATGACAGCGTCGGGCAGCGTTGCCGCCAGCTCGTCCGCCTTGGCGATGGCGCCCTTCATGCCTTTCGGCCCTTCGGTCAGCACCAGTTCGGCACCGAGCAGAGCCAGCATCTTGCGGCGTTCGACGGACATGGTTTCCGGCATGGTCAGGATCAGCTTGTAGCCCTTGGCAGCGGCGGCAAAGGCGAGCGCGATGCCGGTATTGCCCGAGGTCGGCTCGATCAGGGTGGTCTTGCCGGGCGTAATCCTGCCCGAAGCCTCCAATGCCTCGATCATCGACACGCCGATGCGGTCCTTGACCGAGCCGATCGGGTTGAAGAATTCGAGCTTGGCCAGCAGATTGGCGACGACACCCTTCTCCCTGGCGAATTTATCAAGCCGCACCAGCGGCGTGTCGCCGATCGTCTCGGTGATCGAATTGTAGATGCGGCCGCGGCCGGGCACGTGTGCGGGGGTGGCGGGCTTGTTCATTGATTTCCTCCCAGAGGTCAAGCGGCAAGAGTCGCGCGGGCATAGGATAGAGCCATCCACCGCGCAAGATAGGCTGTCGATCGAAAAATATCCGAGTGAAGTTCGTGCTGAGTACCCCCGCCCTTGCAAGGCCTGGCAATCCTTGGGCGGATTGGCGAAAGAGATCTATTGGCGGGCGGCAATTGCCGCCGCCGCACCGACCATGAAGCCCGCGGCGGTGCGGTTGAGTACCCTCAGCGCCCGCGGCGACTTCAGGAACCAGCGCGCCTTGGCCGCCAGCGCCAGATAGGGCACCAGCACCACGAGCAGGACGACGATGGTGAGCGCGACGAGGATGCCGTAATCGGCCAGCGTGATCGTCTTCAGATCGACGATGGTCGGGGTGATGGCAAGATAGAAGATCATCGTCTTCGGATTGCCGAGCGTGACGGCAAGGCCGGCTACAAAGCTGGATGCCAAGCCGCCCTTGCCTTTCTTCGCCTCCACCGTTTCCGGCGTGATGCCGCTCGTCCAGAAACGCCAGCCAAGAAAGGCGAGGTAGGCGACGCCCAGCCATTTGATGGCCAGGAAGACCATGCCGAAAGTCTGTGCGACGAAAGCCAGGCCGAGCACCACGGCAGTGAGATAGGTCAGGTCGCCGAGCATCAGCCCGAACGACATGGCCAGCGACGAGCGGAAGCCGGAACCCAGCGCACGCGCAACGAGCGCGGTGACGCCGGGGCCGGGGATGGCCGCGGCGATGCCGAGGGCAGCACTATAGGCGAGAAACCCGGTGAGTGTCATGATTCGCGCTTGTCGCACAATGTTGAAGTTGGGTGAATTCCCTCGGCCCGGATTCGATTGCGCCAGCGCAGCAGGCGACACCGCCGTTCAGGAGCGGCCGTCTTCGTAGGTAACGCGCCAGATGGTGCCATTACCGTCCTCTGTGACGATCAGCGAGCCGTCCTTGGCCATCGCGACACCGACCGGGCGGCCCCAGACGGCGTCGTTCGAGATGACGAAGCCGGTCATGAAGTCCTCATACTCGCCGGTCGGCTTGCCATCCCTGAATTTGAGCCTCACCACCTTGTAGCCGGTCCTGGCGCCACGGTTCCACGAACCATGCATGGCGACGAAAGCGTCACCCTGATAATCCGCCGGGAAGTTCTTGCCGTCGTAGAAGGCTATGTTCATCGGCGCCGAATGCGCCTGCATCAATACATCGGGGACAGTGGCCTTGCCGGCGAGGTCTGGCCGCTCGCCGTGATGGCGCGGATCCTCGTTATTGCCGATGTAGTACCAAGGCCAACCATAGAATCCGCCGTCCTTGACCGCTGTTGCAAATTCGAACGGCACATTGTCGCCGAGTTCGTCGCGCTCATTGACGACGCACCACAATGCGCCGGTGGCGGGCTGCACGGTCATGCCCGTACAGTTGCGCAGGCCGGTGGCGACAGTTCGGGGATTTTTCCCATCCGGGTCAAAGGCGAGCACATCGGCACGGCCGTCCTCGGAGCCCCAGGCCGCCCCGAGCGGCTTTGATTTGGCCCAGGCGTCGAGGCCGCTATCCGGCTCCTTGCCTATATCCTCGGCGACGTTCGAGGCGGAGCCAACCGACAAATAAAGCGTTTTGCCGTCCTGCGAGAAGGCGATGTCGCGGGTCGTGTGACCACCCGACGGGATTTGGGCGACAATGGTTTCTGGTTTGCCGGATGTCTTCAGGTCGCCATCGCGATAGGGGAAGCGGACGATGCTGTCGCTGTTCGCGACATAAACCCATTGCGGTTTGTCTCCTGGCGGATAGAAGGCGATGCCGTAGGGATAATTGAGCCCCTTGGCGAAGATCGCTTTCTCGATGGGCTTGGCGCTGCCCTCGGCGAGACGATAGACGCGTATTTGGTCGGCATGGCTGTTGGCAACAAACAGGTCGCCATTCGGAGCGACGCGCACGACACGTGGATTGACGATGCCGGATGCGATCATTTCAGCCGAAAAGCCCGACGGCAATTCTGGCTTGGCGCTTTCGGGCCGTTCCGCCACGCCGGCGCCGTTCGAAGCGGATTGGGCGGGGTCGGCTGCCGGCATGTCTCGCGGCCCAATCAGGCGTCGGACGCCAGGCCTGTCGGCGTGCCAATCGCCAAACGCGGCTTCGCCTTTGAGCACATTCTGGTCCGCCTGCTGGGCGGCTGCCGGTGTCGCAACAAGGAGGGCAGCGGCAACGGCCGCAAAGCCGCCAGATCGGATCATCAACGTCCTCCGGGATTCGCCTCGAACAGGGCAAACGGCATCAGGTATTGATCGTTCCAAGCGGCCGTCCAGCACACGAGGATTTGAAGCCGAACCCGTTCAGTTGCCCGAGGCGTAAAAGTCGTCGTCGAGGCGCTTTTCCAGCGCGACCAGATCGGCCGGCAGCGGCAAACCCATCGCCCGCATCTCTTGCAGCTTCTCGCGCAACTGCTCTTGCACCTCGTGCTGATCCTCTGGCTGGTTGATCATTTCTTCGAGCAGCAGACTGATCTGGGCCTTGAACGATTCCAGCGCCATTCTTTTCTCCTCCTTGCGGCAGGCCCGCGGCGGCTCCTAGCTCAGCATGCGCGAAATCAGCTGCGCGGTATAGTCGACCATCGGTACTATGCGCGCATAATTCAGCCGCGTCGGCCCGATGACGCCGAGCGCACCGACGACGCGCGCGTCCTTGTCGCGATAGGGTGCCACCACCAGCGAGGAGCCAGACAGCGAAAACAGCTTGTTTTCCGAACCGATGAATATGCGCACGCCTGGGCCTGCCTCGGCGAGGTCGAGAAGCTGGATCAGCCCATCCTGCGTCTCCAGATCCTCAAACAGATGCCGCAGCAATTCTATGTCGGCCTGGGCAGTGACGTTTTCCAGGAGATTGGCGCGGCCGCGCACGATAAGCCGCCCAGGCACGCCGCTTTCAGCGCCTGCCCAGACCGCCAGGCCCTTCTCGACCAGATCCTGCGACAGCGTGTCGAGGGCTGCCCTGGTCTCTTCCTTGATGCGGGCGATCTCGACCCGCGCCTCGGCCAGGGTGCGACCGCGGATATGGGCGTTGAGGAAGTTGGAGGCTTCGTGCAATTGCGAGATGGTGATGCCGGCGGGCAGATCGATGACGCGATTTTCGACGTCGCCGTTCTGCGAGACCAGCACGGCCAGCGCCTTGGTCGGCTCGAGCTGGATGAATTCGATGTGCTTAAGCGCCACCTCATTCTTGGCGGCGAGCACGAGGCCGGCGCCGCGCGACATGCCGGACAGCATCTGGCTGGCCTCGGTCAGCATATGCTCCAGCGTCGCGCCCGAGCCGGAGGCGCGCACCTGGGCCTCGATGGTGCGGCGCTCCTCGTCGGAGAGGTCACCAAGTTCCATGAAAGCATCGACGAAGAAGCGCAGGCCGGCCTGGGTCGGCAGCCGGCCAGCCGAAATGTGCGGCGCATAGATCAGGCCGAGATGCTCAAGGTCGCTCATCACGTTGCGGATGGTGGCCGGCGACAGCGACGACGGCAGGATGCGCGACAGGCTGCGCGAACCGACCGGCTCGCCATCCCTCAAATAGGAATCGACGATGCGCCGGAAGATGTCGCGCGAACGCATGTCGAGCGATTGAAGCGCGGGCGATTGCAGCGCGTGCGACGGGAGCACGTGCGACTGCAAACCGGGATCGACTGCCTTTGTCATTTCGAGCCAAAAACCTCCGCCCCGAAGATATAGACTTCCGCGGTGTCGGCGCAACCGGTCCATTTTCCTTTGCGCCTCACGCCCCGTGCGGCTACAAGCCGGCCAAGATTCCCCGGCCAAGATTCCGAAGAAAGAAAGAAGCCTGAATGCGCCCTTCCAAACGCCAATTCGACGAAATGCGCCCCATCTCCTTCGAGCGCGGCGTCTCCAAGCATGCGGAAGGCTCGTGCCTGGTGAAGTTCGGCGACACGCATGTGCTGTGTACGGCCAGCCTGGAGGAAAAGGTGCCGGGCTGGATGCGCAACTCCGGCAAGGGCTGGGTGACGGCGGAATACGGCATGCTGCCGCGTTCGACCGGCGAGCGCATGCGCCGCGAGGCTTCGGCCGGCAAACAAGGCGGCCGCACGCTGGAAATCCAGCGGCTGATCGGCCGCTCCCTGCGCGCCGTGGTCGATCTGCAGGCGCTCGGCGAGCAGCAGATCACCGTCGACTGCGACGTGATCCAGGCCGACGGCGGCACGCGCACCGCTTCGATCACCGGCGGCTGGGTGGCGCTCTACGACTGCCTGCGCTGGATGGAAACCCGCCAGATGGCGAGCCTGGGCAAGGTGCTGAAGGATCACGTTGCGGCGATCTCCTGCGGCATCCATGATGGCCAGCCGGTCATCGACCTCGACTATATCGAGGATTCCTCGGCCGGCACCGACGCCAATTTCGTCATGACCGGCAAGGGCGGCATCGTCGAGATCCAAGGCACGGCCGAGGGCGAGCCGTTCTCGGAAGAGCAGTTCGCGGCGCTGATGGGGCTCGCCAAGAAAGGTATTCAGCGCCTGGTCAGCTTGCAGCAAATGGCGGTGGCTTAGCTGCGGTCAATATTGATGAGATTGGCGATCCTGTGACTCCTTCTGCAATCCTGGAATCAGCACTCTACGTGACGGACCTTGCTGCCGCGGAACGGTTCTATTCGGGCGTGCTCGGGCTCGATCTGCTCGGCAAGGTCGATGGCAGGCATCTCTTCTTCCGCTGCGGCGACAGCGTGCTGCTTATGTTCAATGCCGAGGCGACCAAAGTGCCGCCGCCGGCCGACGCCAAGCTCAAAGTACCGCCGCATGGCGCGGTCGGCCAGGGCCATCTTTGCTTCGCCGCAAGCGCGGATGAAATCCCACGCTGGAAAGCGCATCTTGAGGCGAAGAAAATCGCCATCGAAAGCGAGTTCGAATGGCCGCAGGGCGGCCGCTCGATCTATATTCGCGACCCGTCGGGCAATTCGATCGAATTCGCCGAGCCAAGAATCTGGGGCATCTGATGCATTCGCCAACTGTTCATTCGCTTGACGGGCATAAGATCGTCGTCGCCAGCCATAACGCCGGTAAATTGCGGGAATTCGCCGATCTGATGGCGCCATTCGGCATAGAAGCGAAGTCCGCAAAGGAATACGGCTTGCCGGAGCCGGACGAGACCGGCACCACTTTCGAGCAGAACGCCCTCATAAAAGCCTTGGCCGCCGCCAAGGCCACTGGATTGCCGGCGCTGTCGGACGATTCCGGCCTGTGTGTCGATGCGCTCGACGGCGCACCCGGCGTCTACACCGCCAACTGGGCTGAGACGCCGGACGGCTCCCGCGACTTCGGCATGGCCATGCAGCGCACGGAAGTGGCCTTGCAAGAAGTTGGCGCGATCACGCCTGCCCAGCGCAAGGGCCGCTTTGTCGCGGTCATCTGCCTGGCCTTTCCCGATGGCCAGGCGGAATATTTTCGCGGTGAGGTCGAGGGCACGCTGGTATGGCCGCCACGCGGCGAGCTCGGCTTCGGCTACGATCCGGTGTTCTTGCCCAACGGGTTCGAAAAGACCTTCGGCGAGATGAGCGCGAAGGAAAAGCATGGCTGGAAGCCCGGCCAGCCAACCGCATTGTCGCACCGTGCCCGCGCCTTCCAGAAATTCGCGCAAGCCCGATTGGCCGCCGTATGACCATGCTGCTCGACCGCAGGCCTGGTTTCGGCGTCTACGTCCACTGGCCGTTCTGCGCGGCCAAATGCCCCTATTGCGACTTCAACAGCCATGTCCGCCACCAGCCGGTCGACCAGGAGCGTTTTGCCCGCGCCTTCGAGACCGAGCTGGCGACGATGCGCGGCCGCACCGGGCCGCGCGAGGTGACCAGTATCTTTCTTGGCGGCGGCACGCCATCGCTGATGAAACCGCAGACCGTGGCGGCGGTGCTGGATGCAGTGGCGAAGAACTGGACGGTGCCTGATGGCATCGAGGTGACACTGGAGGCCAATCCCTCCTCCGTCGAGGCCGAGCGCTTTCGCGGCTATCGCGCGGCCGGCGTCAACCGGGTGTCGCTTGGCGTGCAGGCACTGAACGACAAGGATCTGCGCTTCCTCGGCCGTTTGCACAATGTCGATGAGGCCCTGCATGCGATCGGCCTGGCGCGCGAGATATTCCCACGGCTGTCGTTCGACCTGATCTACGCGCGGCCCGGTCAGACGCCGGAAGCGTGGCAGGCGGAGCTCGAGCAGGCGATCGGCCACGCCGCAGACCATCTGTCGCTCTATCAGCTGACCATCGAGGAAGGCACGCCGTTCCATGCACTGCATGCGGCAAGGAAATTCATCATTCCAGACAATGAGCTTGCCGCCGATCTCTACGCGTTAACGCAGGAGATCACCGCCGCGCGCGGACTGCCGGCCTACGAGATTTCCAACCACGCCAGGCCCGGCGCCGAAAGCCGGCACAATCTCACCTATTGGCGTTATGGCGAATATGTCGGCGTCGGTCCCGGCGCGCATGGCCGGTTCGTCGAAAATGGCCGCCGCGTGGTGACGATCGCCGAGAAAATGCCGGAGACCTGGGCCAATCTGGTCGAGGCCAAGGGTCATGGCGTTTCCGGCGGCGAGGTCCTGACGCGGTCGGAAGAGGCCGACGAGTTCCTGCTGATGGGGCTGAGGCTGGCGGAAGGCATCGACCTTTCCCGCTACGAGGCATTTTCAGGGCGCGGCCTGTCGACGGCACGGCTGTCGGTGCTGCAGGACGAAGGCCTGGTGGCGCCGATCGGCAATGCCCGCCTGCGCGCCACGCCGGCCGGCATGATCGTGCTCGATGCGGTCGTGGCGGATTTGGCCAGATAGCACGTTGAAGAACGTTCTCTTCATCTGCAGCCAGCATCGCTTGCGCAGCCCGACGGCGGAGCAGGTGTTTTCCAAGCGGCGGGACATCGAGGTCGCTTCGGCCGGCACTAATCACGATGCCGACATACCGTTGACGCATGAACTCGTCGCCTGGGCCGACATCATCTTCGTGATGGAAAAAACGCACCGCGCCAAACTGCAGCAGAAATTCAAGACAAGCCTGAAAAAGGCTCGAGTAATCTGCCTCGATATTCCCGACGACTATGCATTCATGGACCCGGCTCTGGTGGGCCTGCTGGAGGCGCGTGTCTCGAAGTATCTGGGTTGAATGATACATCGCGGAGCATTCGCAACCGCGCTTCGAGAACTGTCTCGACCGATCGCTAAGGTTTGCGGGGTCAAGCCTCGTGCTTGTGGCGGTGTTTGGCGCGATCTTTTTCGCTGGTCTCTCCGGAACGGGCCGGCTTGATCTCGCTTTTGTCGCGTGAGGCATGGTGCTGGTCGTCTGTGGAATGTGACGCTGCGCCATCGCGGGCGCTTTTTGTTTCGAGGCGGGTGATGAAAATGTCGAAGCGATTGGGCATCGTCCGGTCAGTGCTCCATCGTGCGGTCGGTTTCGTTTGCGGGCTTGCTCTCTGCCGATCGCTGGCGTGCAAGCGGCTTCTTGGCTCTGCCATCTGCGGCTTCGGCAGGCAGGCTCTTGTCGCATGGCGCGGCGAAGCGTTTGCGGCCGGCATAGTAGGGTTCGAAAACGTCCTGTATCGTCAGGCTGTTCATCCTGCTCCTCCCGAGATCAGGGGTAAAATTCGCCGGCAACGGTTTCGTTCCCTACTGTGGCGAAGGCATGGCGGCCGGTTCACGTCGGCATCCCTTTTGGAACCAGGGCCTTTGCAACCCAGGCTTTTGCAACCAAGCGTGAGCCGTGCCAAACAGGGTCGAACGGAGTTGTGCAGGTGACCGGCGAATCGGCCAAACGCAGTTATGTGGTCGGGCAGACCGAAATCGCCGCCCGGCCGCTCGAGCCGGCGCTCTACCTGGTGGCGACGCCTATCGGCAATCTCGCAGACATCACGCTGCGCGCGCTGGAAACGCTCGCCGCCGCCGATATCGTCGCTTGCGAGGACACACGTGTCAGCCGCGTGCTGCTCGACCGCTACGGCATCCGCCGCCGCACCACCGCCTACCACGAGCACAATGCCGGCGAGGCCGGACCGAAGCTGATCGCGGCGCTGCTGGCCGGCCAAAGCGTAGCGCTGATCTCGGATGCCGGCACGCCGCTCATCTCCGACCCCGGCTACCGGCTGGTCGGTGAGGCGCTGGAACGCGGCATTCGTGTCGTGCCGATCCCCGGCCCATCAGCAGCACTTGCCGCTTTGACGGCATCTGGCCTGCCCTCGGACGCGTTTCTGTTTGCCGGCTTCCTGCCGGTGAAGACCGGGCAGCGGCTGACGCGGCTGGAAGCGCTGAAGGCGGTGCCGGCAACGTTGATCTTCTTCGAATCGCCGCGCCGGCTGGCCGAGACGCTCAGTGCCATGGTCGAGGTGCTGGGCGGTGCCCGCAAGGCGGCCATCGGCCGCGAGCTGACCAAGACCTTCGAGGAGATGCGGACCGGCACCCTGCAGTCGCTCGCCAGCCATTACGCCGCAGCTGATACGCCGAAAGGCGAAATCGTCATCTGCGTCGGCCTGGCGGATGTTGTCGCTGATGAGCCTGAAGACATCGACCGGCTGCTGCTTTCGCTCGCCGCCGAGATGCCGGCCTCCAAGGCAGCGGCGGAAGCCGCCAAGATGACGGGTGGCCAGAAGCAGACGCTCTATCGTCGGCTGCTCGACCTCAAGAATGCCGGAAGAGACGGGACCGGCGGAGACGGCGATGGCTGAACGGCCGAGCGCCAGCCGGCAAAAGGCCTACCGGCGCGGCCATCACGGCGAATGGCTGGCGGCGGCGGCGCTGATGCTGAAAGGCTACCGAATTCTTGCCCGCCGCCACCGCACCAGGTTCGGCGAGATCGACCTGATCGCGCGGCGTGGCGATCTGGTGCTGATCGTCGAGGTCAAGGCGCGCCGCACGCTGATGGAGGCAATGGAAGCCGTCGGTCGCGAATCGGAGCACCGCATCGAAGGCGCCGCCGATTTCTGGCTGTCGCGCCAATCCGACTACGGAAAATTATCGGTGCGCTTCGACATGGTGGCGGTGCTGCCGTGGCGCTGGCCGGTGCATGTCGAGAATGTGTTTTACGGGCGAAACTAGGCCATTCTCGACGTGGGGACGTTTTGCTGCGCCTGCGGTTCAGATCATGGTTTGCCGATCTGTCAAGCATCCGCCCAGCGCTGACTGGAACAAAAGCGTTCCTGCGTTGTTCCCCAATCGTCCTGATGTTCGACGGGCTGGTTCAAATGCCGGCCAGCGCAGTCCGCGTGGCAGCTATGCGAGGACAAAGGGATGGCGAGGCAAATGGATCCCGACGATCTCAACCCGGAACGGATCGTCACCGTGTTCGGCGGAACTGGCTTTCTCGGGCGCAGGATCGTGAAGCGGCTCCTGGAAAGAGGTTTCACGGTGCGCGCCGCATCTCGCCATCCGGCTCGCGTGGCCCTGGTCTTTTCCTCGATTACAAGGATGCCCGAAGCAGTCGAGGCGGATATATTGGATGCGTCCTCGATCGGGTCGGCCATTACCGGATCACAGGCGGTCGTGAATGCCGTCAGTCTTTACGTCGAGCAGGGCGTCCAGACCTTTGAACGCGTGCATGTGAAAGCCGCGGCCGATCTCGCTGCCGCGTCGCGCGACCGCGCGATCGACCAGTTCGTCCAGATTTCAGGGATCGGCTCCGATCCTCAATCGGATTCGAATTACATAAGGGCGCGTGGGCGCGGAGAAGGTGCCGTGGAAAGCGCATTTCCCGGCGCTTTCATTGTGCGTCCCGCCGTCATGACAGGACCTGACGACGCTTTCCTCACGACCATTGTGAGGATGATACGCCTCCTGCCGGTCTATCCGCTGTTCGGCGATGGTGGCACACGGCTTCAGCCGGTCTATGTGGCAGACGTCGCAGAAGCAGTGAGCCGGCTGATCGACGGGCGAACCCAGGGTTCATCCATATTCGAATTCGGTGGCCCGCGTATCTATGCCTATAAGGAACTGCTTCGGGAGATCGCCCGACAGCTCGATACGCACGTCAAGCTGATGCCGGTGCCGTTTGCGGTATGGAACGCCTTGGCTGGCGTCGCGGAACTCCTCCCGGCTGCCCCCATAACGCGCAACCAGATCGATCTTATGCGTCAGGACAATGTGGCAGCAATCGACGCGCCTGGCCTGAAGGAACTCGACATCGAGCCGCGGGATATCGACGAGGTGATCCGTGCGATCGAACAGCGCCGTCGCGTAGGCTCGCTCTCGTCTCCGGCTTAGGACGGCCCCCTGATCCTGGCGGGAACCTATCGCCGCGCGACAGGTTGGTCGAGCTTGAAGCCAGTGAAAGAAGGAGAAGAACTATGGCCAGATGCGATCAATGCGGGAATGACTACGACAAGGCCTTCAACGTGACGATGGCCGACGAGACCTACACATTCGACAGCTTCGAATGCGCGGTCCAGAAACTTGCTCCGACGTGTCCGCATTGCGGATGCCGGATCATCGGACATGGCGTCGAACAGGATGACATCATCTACTGCTGCGCACATTGCGCCGCGGAGGAAGGCGCGAGCGCGCTGACCGATCGTGCGCCTTGACGCACCTCCTTTGGCGTCTCCAGGTCGACCATTCCGAACGACTGCGCCGGCTCATCCCATATATGGCCAGTGCTGTCGGCACGACGACGACCAGCCGAGGTCAAGGCCGCCGCACGCTGATGGAGGCAATGGATGCAGTCGGCCGCGAATCGGAGCGCCGTATCGAAGGTGCCCGCGATTTCTGGCTGTCGCACCAATGGACTACGGAAAATTGTCGGTGCGCTTCGACAAAAGGCAGCGTGCGTCGTCTTGATCGCGCCAGAGCTGTCATGTTCTTGCACGTTCAAGAACCCACGTTCGACGGCTCGTTTAGACGCCGTTCCGTGGCAAGTCGGCTCCCGCTTGGACAAGTCGCTCCACGACGGCGGCCGCCTCCTCTGGAATGGCCGGTATGGTGCCCGACTTCCGCGTCGATCCGAAATCGAGGCCGGCGAAAAAGAGACCTGGAACAGCGCCGACGCCATCCTCGTGGACGGGCTGGCCGGCTGCATCGAGCGCGCCGGGAAGCCGAACCCATGCGAAATCGCCGGTGAAGCCCGTGCACCAGATCACTGATCTGATGCCGCTCGCCGTCCAGTCGAGGGAGCGGATCGGAGGATCGGGCAAGCGCGGTTCAATCGTCTCGGCCGGATCATCCTCGGCCAGTGGCGCATCGAGGCTGGCGCGCTCGATGTACTCGTCAACCAGGCGCTTGGCATTCGCGGAGACTTCGTCGGCAAATCGCATATGGTCGTCGAGCTCGTCGCCGAAGACGAGGTTGCCGTTCTCCACACCCCTGAAGCGGCCGAGCAGCACCACGCCCTGCGCGCTCAGCGATTGCAGGCTGATCGTATGGGTCGCGCCGACCAGCGCGCGGGCCTGCAGCTTGCCGGAGGGGAGGACGAGTTCCTTGCGCGGAACGTCGAGAAAACCGGACAGCGTCAGCCATTTAAGTATGTTGCCCCTGCGGTAGCGCCGCACCCAACGGCCGTTGCGGCTGGTCGCCAAAAAGACCACACGTCCTGCCAACGCCAGGTCCTCGGCGATCTGGCCGCCCGACTGGCCGCTGCCGACCACCAGCACCGCGCCACTCTCGAACTCGGCCGGGTTGCGATAAGCCGAGGAATCGACTTGGCGAATTGCGGTTGGCAAATCCGCCGACCCTGCTGGCCGGACCTGCCGATTCTGGTCGCCGGTGGCGATCACCACGTTGCGCGCCAGAAATGCCCCGTCCGTCGTGGTGATGCGAAAGATCCCGTCGTCTCTCGTCAGCTCTTGCACCGGAGTTTGGGTGCTTACCGGCAGGCGGTGCCGCTCGGCATAGCCTTCGAGATACGCGACAAATTCGTGGTGGGTTATCGCGCCCCACGGCTCGGGCCCCTCGTAGGAATCACCGGGTAAGATGGAGCGAATGGTCGGCGAATTCAGTCGAAACGAGTTCCAGCGCTGCGTTCGCCACGTCTCGCCGATCCGGCCTCGATCGAGCACACGGTGGTCGCGGTCCTGCCGTTTCAAGAAGTAGCTGACGCCGAGTCCCGCCGGACCGGCGCCAATAACGAGGGCGTCAAGAACTTCGCTCATGCATTCCCCCTGCCAACCATACGTCCACAAGATCGTATGGCTCGGCTTCGGGCAAGAATAGAGTTCCGGCTGGGATTGCGCTATCCGCGCCGGCTCACCCCCAGATTGCCAGCCCCGCCAGCCCGACGATGCCGACGACCAGCCGCCACCAGCCGAACAGCGCGTAGCCATGGCGCGAGACGTAGTCGAGCAGGAAGCGCACGACGATTAGCGCGGTGACGAAGGCGGCAACGAAGCCGACCGCGATGATGGGCAAGTCGGCGCTGCTTAGCACATTGCGGTTCTTGAACAGGTCGAAGGCGAAGGCGCCGACCATCGTCGGGATGGCAAGGAAGAAAGAGAATTCCGCCGCCGCCCGTTTGTCGACGCCGAGCAGCAGCGCGCCGACGATGGTCGAGCCCGAGCGCGACGTGCCGGGGATTAGCGACAAGCACTGAAACAGCCCGATCTGCAGATAAAGCCTGGTCGGAAACCGCTCGACATCGTGGTAATACGGCTTCGGCTTCATGCGATCGACCAGCAGCAGGATGACACCGCCGATGATCAGCATGATGCAGATCAGCCGCGGCGATTCGAACAGCACCGTCTTGATGAAGTCATGCGCCAGTGCGCCGATAATGGCCGCCGGCAGGAATGCGATGAGAATGCCAAGGACGAAATGCCGCGTCAGCCGATCGTAGGGCAGCTCGAGCAGCATCTTCCAGAGACGGCGGAAATAGACGCTGAGAATCGCCAATATGGCGCCGAGCTGGATCAGGATCTCGAAGGCCTTTCCGGTCGAATGAAAACCGAGGAAATGGCCGGCGAGCAGGATATGACCGGTCGAAGACACCGGAATAAACTCGGTCAGGCCCTCGAGCAGGCCGAGCAGCAGCGCTTCGACGACGGTCTGGCTTTCCATGGCAACCTCGGCGTTGGAGTGAGGGCTTGAGAAAAGGGCTTGCTTGTCATGGCGCGGAACTCCCCCTATAGGTCGCAGCACCCTGACAGCCCGCTGAATCGGGCGGCCAAGACTTACCGGCGCAGCCGGCGATTTGCCAGTGCGCTTTATTATCGCGGGACCATGCTGACGCTTTTCCACCATCCGATGTTCGCCAGCTGCCGCTTCGTCCGCCTCGCCTTTGGCGAGTATGGCGAGGAACTGGCGCTGATCGAAGAGAAGCCGTGGACGCGGCGCAAGGAGTTCCTGGCGCTGAACCCGGCCGGCACGCTGCCGATCCTGCTCGCCGAAGGCGACGTGCCGATCGTCGGCGCAGTGGTCATTGCCGAATATCTCGACGAGACGCGCGGCGTACTCAAGCGCGACAAGCGGCTATTCGCCGAGGATCCGATGGAGCGCGCCGAAATCCGCCGGCTGACCGACTGGTACCTCAACAAGGCGGAAAGCGAGGTTACCCGGCATCTGGTGCGCGAACGCGTTCTGAAGCCGGTCATGCCGGAAACGGCAGGCGGCGGATCGCCCGATTCGGCGGCGATCCGCGCCGCCCGCGCCAATATCCGCCAGCACATGAAATACACCAACTGGCTGGCCGGCACCCGTCATTGGCTGGCCGGCAACAAGGTCACCTATGCCGATCTCGCGGCGGCGGCAGCACTGTCGGTGCTCGACTATCTCGGCGAGATCGACTGGCGCGAACACAGCGCCGCGCGCGAATGGTATACAAGGGTGAAATCACGGCCTTCGTTCCGGCCGCTTCTGTCCGACCGGGTGCGCGGCCTGTCGCCGGTGTCACATTATGCGGACCTCGATTTCTGATACGGCAAAGCTGCGCGCGCTGATCGACCGCGAGGCGCGGAATGCCGGCTTCGACGCCGTTGCCGTCACCACGCCCGATGCGATTCCGCAGGCGCCGGAACGGCTGGCCGAATTCGTTGCCGACGGTTTTCACGGCTCGATGGGCTGGATTGCCGAAACGCTCGAGCGGCGAGGCAAACCGACGACGCTTTGGCCAGAGGTCCGCTCGATCGTCGTGCTGGCGATGAATTACGGCCCCGACCACGACCCACGCGACATCCTGGCAAAGCGCGACCGCGGCGCGATCTCGGCCTATGCGCAGAACCGCGACTATCATGACGTGATGAAAGGCCGGCTGAAGGAGATCGCCGGCAAGATCGTGGCGCGCGCCGGCGGGGACGTGAAAGTGTTTGTCGACACCGCGCCGGTGATGGAAAAGCCGCTGGCCGAGGCGGCCGGCCTCGGCTGGCAAGGCAAGCACACCAACCTGGTCAGCCGAACGCATGGCTCTTGGCTGTTCCTCGGCACCATCTTCACGACGGCCGAACTGGTGCCGGACGCGCCTGAGGACGACCATTGCGGCTCCTGCCGGGCCTGTCTCGACGTTTGCCCGACGGACGCCTTTCCGGCGCCTTACCGGCTCGATGCGCGGCGCTGCATTTCATACCTCACCATCGAGAACAAAGGACCGATCCCGCATGAGTTCCGGGAAAAGATCGGCAATCGTATCTATGGCTGCGACGACTGCCTGGCCGCGTGCCCGTGGAACAAGTTCGCCCAAGCCGCTTCGGAGGCAAAGCTTGCCGCCCGCGCGGACTTGCGCGAACCGCCGCTCGCCGAGCTGCTGCGCCTCGACGACGCTGCCTTCCGCGTGCTTTTTTCGGGCTCGCCGGTCAAGCGCATCGGCCGCGCCCGTTTTATCCGCAACGTGCTGATCGCCGCCGGCAATTCCCAGGACTTGTCGCTGGCCGGCGCCGTCCGCGCGCTGCTCGACGACGCCTCGCCCCTGGTTCGCGGAGCTGCGGTATGGGCGCTGTTGCGGCTGGTGCCGAGTCGGGAGTTTGCCGAGCGTGCAGCGGCCGCATTGCAAGCAGAAGATGACGAGGCGGTGAGAGGCGAATGGCTTCTGGCCCTGCCAAAGCCGATCGAGGCACATACATGACCAAACAGCAGATTTTCATCTTCGGCGCCGGTTATTCGGGCAAGGCCTTTGCCCGCGCCAACAAGGATGCCGACACAGCGATCTTCGGTACAACACGGTCGCTGGAAAAATTCGCGGCGCTGCGGCAAGCCGGTATCGTGCCGCTGCGTTTCGATGGCACGCTGACCTCCGAAATCGGCGATGCGCTTGGGAAGACAACCCATCTCGTCGTCTCGGTCGCGCCGGACGAGGCCGGCGACCCGGTGCTGGGTGCGGCTCGCGAGGTGATCACGGCCAACATGCCGGAGCTCGAATGGATCGCCTATCTCTCGACCGTCGGCGTCTATGGCGACCATGGCGGCAATTGGGTGGACGAGGCCGCCGAATGCCGGCCAGTATCGAAGCGATCAGCGATGAGGGTTGCCGCCGAGCAGGATTGGCTGAAACTGGGCCACGGCACCGGCCGGCCGGTGGCGATCCTGCGGCTTTCCGGCATTTATGGGCCAGGCCGCAACGCCTTGGTCAATCTGGAAAACGGCACTGCGCGGCGGCTGGTCAAGCCGGGCCAGGTGTTCAACCGCATCCATTGCGACGACATTGCCGGCGCGCTCTGGCATCTGGCCGAAGGCAATCGCGGCGGCATCTTCAACGTCACCGACGACCTGCCGGCGCCGCCGCAGGACGTCGTCGCCTATGCCGCCCAATTGATGGGCATCGAGCCGCCGCCCGAAATTCCGTTCGAGACCGCCCAACTTTCGCCCATGGCGCGGTCCTTCTACGGCGAGAACAAGCGTGTCGCCAACGCGGCGATCAAGGCGGCCGGCTATGGGTTTCGCTTCCCCGACTACCGTTCGGCGCTCGACGCCATGTGGGCGAGCGGCGACTGGCGCGACGGCGAGGCGCGCAGCCCGATGAAACGGTCATGATCGATACGTTGCGCGGGGCGTGGTATGATGCGGTTCAAATCGCGGAGGGGTCCAGCTTGGGGAAGACGTTAAAGCGAGCCTTGCCCGGCAAAACACTGCTGCTTTCGGCAGCACTGGCCGTCGCCAGCTTGACAGCGCTGGCAACGCAGACGGCGGGCGCCGAGGAACGGGCAAAAGACCTGTTTGGCGCCAAAAGGCTGCCGGCGGTCGCAGCAGCGCAATCGATCGGCTTCTACTCCAAAGGCTGTTTTTCCGGCGGCGTCGCCCTGCCCATGGATGGCCGGCACTGGGAGGTGATGCGGCCGTCGCGCAACCGCCGCTGGGGTCATCCCGCAATGATCGCGCTGATCGAGAAATTGTCGCGCGACGCTGCCGCCGACGGCTGGCCGGGCCTATTGATCGGCGACATTTCGCAGCCGCGCGGCGGGCCGATGCTGACCGGCCATGCCTCTCACCAGATCGGCCTCGACTCCGACATCTGGCTGACGCCGATGCCCGACCGCAAGCTTTCTACCGAAGAGCGCGAAAACATCAGCGCTACCTTGATGGTCGATGAAAAAACTCACCTGGTGAAGGACGGGCTGTGGACGCCGATGCATACGCGGCTGTTGAAGCGCGCCGCGAGCTATCCCGAAGTCGAGCGCATCCTGGTCAATCCAGGGATCAAGAAGAAGCTCTGCGACACGGTCAAAGGCGACCGCGGCTGGTTGCGCAAGGTCAGGCCGTTCTGGGGCCACGACTACCACTTCCACATTCGCATCGGCTGCCAGGCTGGATCACCCGACTGCAAGGCGCAGGAAGCGACGGCGCCGGGCGATGGCTGCGACCAGGCGCTGGCCTGGTGGTTCACCGAGGGGCCGTGGCGCCCCAACAAGAACCCGGACAAGCCGAAGGCACGCGACGTGATGACGATGGCGAACCTGCCCAGACAATGCCAGTTCGTGCTCGACGCGCCGGCTCCGGCCTCGGCCGAAGCAGTCACCTACTATGGCGACGGCGTACCGATCGCGGCAGAACCCGCTCTCGCGGCAGAACCTTCGCCGCCGCCGACGGTCGCAGCCGGCGCGGCAGCGCTTCCGGCCTCGGCGAACGCCTTTGTGGCGACCCCCGAGATCGGCATTCCGCTGCCGCGGCCACGACCGGGGCACTGATGCGGGCAGCGTGTTTGCTGTCTGCATCCGTGCATCTCCACTTCGAAAACCGATTTCCCTTTTTGCGGTCATGCGCTAGTCAACGAGAGAACGGCGATACGCGTCGGGAACGGACGAGAGCATGCCAGGCGTAAGCGACGACGACACTCTGTTGCGATTTCCGATCCTGATCGGCGACATAGGCGGCACCAATGCGCGCTTCTCGATTGTGCTCGACGCGAATTCCGAGGCCGGCGAGCCGACGATCGTCCAGACCGCCAACTTCAATACGATAGACGAGGCGATCCAGTCGGCCGTGCTCGACCGCTCGTCGGTCCGGCCGAATTCAGCTGTGCTGGCGGTAGCCGGTCCTGTCGAAAGCGACGAGATCCCGCTTACCAATTGCCCATGGATCGTCAAGCCGAGACAGATGTTCGCCAGTCTCGGTCTCAGCGACGTCGTGGTGCTCAACGACTTCGAGGCGCAGGCGCTGGCTGTCGTCGCGCTCGGCGAAGAGCACATGGAAAAGATCGGCGGCGACGAGCCGGAACCGAATTCCGGGCGGGTGGTGCTCGGCCCGGGAACTGGGCTCGGTGTCGCCGGGCTGGTTTATGCGCTGCATCACTGGATACCGGTACCCGGCGAGGGCGGCCATATGGATATCGGCCCGCGCTCGCCGCGCGATTTCCAGGTGTTTCCGCATATCGAGAAGCTCGAGGGCCGCATCTCCGGCGAACAGATCCTGTCCGGACGCGGCCTGGTCAATGCCTACCGGGCGGTGGCCAAGGCGGACGGCAAGCCGTCGCCCTTTACAACGCCTGCCGAGGTCACCGCCGCGGCACTGGCAAAGAACGATCCGGTGGCCGAAGAGGCGCTGTCGATCTTCGTCACTTGCCTGGGGCGCACCGCCGGCGATCTCGCTCTAGTGTTCATGAGCCGCGGCGGCGTGTTTCTCACCGGCGGCATCGCGCAAAAAATCCTGCCGGCACTGCGCACCGGCAATTTCCGCGCCGCCTTCGAGGACAAGGCGCCGCACAGCGCCCTGATGCGCAGCATGCCGGTCTATGTCATCACCCATCCGCTGGCGGCGCTTTTAGGGCTGGCCGCCTATGCCAGAAATCCGTCGCTGTTCGGCGTGCAGACGGCGGGGCGGCGCTGGCGGGTCTAGGATACAAGCTGCGCCGCGACGAAGTTTCGCCGTCCTCGGCCATAGGCAAGCCGCCATCGGGGCGTTAAGAGGTTGCCGAATTGCAGCCGGCCGAAGCCAAAACCACAAAGCGCTCCAACTTGACACTTCCAGCACCAACCAAAGGGAAAGCCCGGCCCAGCGAGATCGTGGCGGTGATCCGCCGCATCGTCGCCGAGAACAGCCGCGATTATCGCTGGTACTATGCTCTTGCCGTGCTGTGCCTGGTGACGATCGCGGCGACGACCGCCTTCACCGCCTGGATCATGAAGGATGTCGTCGACCAGATCTTCTATAAGCAGCGCGGCGATCTTATCGCGCTGATCAGCGTGTCGATCCTGGCCGCCTTCATGCTGCGCGGGCTGGCCAGCTACGGCCAGGCAGTGACGCTGGCCAAAATCGGCAACAATCTGGTGGCGCGCTACCAGCGCCGCATCTTCGACCACCTGATGAAGCTCGGCGTCAGCTTCTTCAACGACACCCGCTCGGGCCGGCTCGCCGCGCAGATCAACGAGAACGTCAACGGCATCCGCGATCTCCTGTCGATGACGCTGACATCGCTGGCGCGCGATGCCGTATCGCTTGTCGCGCTGGTTGGCGTCATGATCTGGCAGGACCCGATGCTCTCGGCGATGTCGCTGCTGATCGGGCCGCCCTTGATCTACAGTGTCACCTATCTGATGCGCCGGGTGCGTCGCATCACGCGTGAATCGGTGCAGATCAACTCGCGGCTGATCGGCGCCATGCAGGAAGCAACGCAAGGCATCGCTATCGTCAAGGCCTTCACCCTGGAAGACGAGCTGTCGCGCCGCATCGGCGGCCTCGTCGCGGGCGCCGAGCAGCGGGCAAACAAGATCGCCCGCGTCTCGGAACGGCTGACGCCGATCTCCGAAATGCTGGCCGGCTTCGCCGTCGCCGGTGTCATCGCCTATTCCGGCTACCGGGCGACCGTCGGCGGCCAGCCGCCGGGCGCGGTGTTTGCCTTCATCACCGCCCTGCTGCTTGCCTATGACCCGGCCAGGCGGCTGGCGCGTATGCAGGTCGGCATGGAAAAGTCGCTGGTCAATGCGCGCATGATCTACGAGCTTCTCGACCTCGAGCCGCAGCAGGGTGACGTGCCGGGAGCCGCCGAGGCGAAATTCACCTCTGGCGAAGTGCGCTTCAACAACGTGTCCTTCCGCTATGTCGAAGAGGCGCCGGTCCTGCAGGACCTGAGCTTTGTCGCCGCCGCCGGCAAGGTGACCGCCATCGTCGGCGCCTCGGGCGCCGGCAAGACGACGCTGGTTGCGCTGCTGCAGCGCTTCCACGACGTCGAGTCGGGCAGCATCGAAATCGACCGCCAGGACATTTCAAAGGTCACCAAGCATTCGCTGCGCGGCTCGATCGCCTATGTATCGCAGCAGCCCTATCTGTTCGAAGGCACCATCCGCGACAACATCCGGTACGGCAGGCTGAGCGCCACCGACGCAGAGATTGAACGCGCCGCCCAACAGGCCGCGGCACACGATTTCATCCGCCAGCAGCCGCAAGGCTACGACACGCCGGTCGGCGAGAACGGCGTGACGCTGTCGGGCGGCCAGCGCCAGCGTGTATCGATTGCACGCGCTATCGTTCGGCAGGCGCCGATCCTGCTGCTCGATGAAGCCACCTCGGCGCTCGACAACGAGGCCGAGGCCCGCGTCCAGGAAGCGCTGACCCATGTCATGGAAGGGCGCACCACCATTGTCATCGCGCACCGGCTGTCGACGGTGGTCAATGCCGATCATATCATCGTGCTGGAGCAGGGCCGGCTGGTCGAACAGGGCACGCATGCCTCGCTGATGGCCGACCCGCACAGCGTCTATGCCCGGTTCCACCGGGTGCAAGGCAGGAAAGGGCTGGGGCTTGTCGATGACGGCGAGCCAATCCAGAGTGCGGCGGAAAATGGTCGCGCGAAAAAGGCGGCCGGGAGACATTCATGAGTGACACGCCGACCGTTAGTGAAATGGGCCTGGTGGTGGTGGGCGCGGCCGGCCGGATGGGCCAGGCGCTGATCCGCGCCATCCACACGATACCGGGCGCCCGCGTCGCCGGCGCCATCGAGCGGGCCGGTTCGCCCCATATCGGCAAGGATGCCGGCGAGCTGGCCGGCGTCGGCAGGCTCGAGGTGGCGATCGGCGACGATCCGCTGCCGGCCTTCGCCAAGGCCGACGGCGTGCTCGATTTCACCACGCCGGCGGCGACCGTCGAATTCGCCGGCTACGCGGCGCAGGCGCGCATCGCCCATATCATCGGCACCACCGGCTGCTCGGCTGAAGACAATGCCAGGATCGCGGCGGCGGCGCGGCACGCGACGGTGGTCAAGTCAGGCAATATGAGCCTCGGCGTCAATCTGCTGGCGGTGCTGGTTGAGCAGGCGGCGCGCGCGCTCGATGCCGACGATTTCGACATCGAGATCCTGGAAATGCACCACCGGCACAAGGTCGATGCGCCGTCGGGCACGGCGCTGCTGCTCGGCGAGGCCGCCGCTGCCGGGCGCGGCGTAGCACTTGCCGGCAACGATGTTCGCGTGCGCGACGGCCATACCGGCGTGCGCAAGGCAGGCTCGATCGGTTTCGCCAGCTTGCGTGGCGGCTCGGTGGTCGGCGACCACAGTGTGGTGCTGGCCGGTACCGGCGAGCGCATCACGCTTGCCCATCATGCCGAGGACCGGGCGATCTTTGCCCGTGGCGCGGTCAAGGCAGCCCTGTGGGCGCGCGGCCGCAAGCCGGGCCTCTATTCGATGCGGGACGTGCTCGGCCTGACAAGCTGATCCACAGACTTGGCTGATCCACAGACTTGGCTGATTCACAAAATTTGAAGGAGCAAATATGTCGAGAACTCTCGTGCTCGTGCGCCATGGCCAGAGCGAATGGAACCTGAAGAACCTATTTACCGGCTGGCGCGACGTCGACCTGACCGAACTGGGCCATGCCGAAGCCAAGGCGGCCGGCGCCAAGCTCAGGGCGCGCGGCATGAAGTTCGACATCGCCTTCACGTCGTCGCTGATCCGGGCGCAGAAGACCTGCCAGCATATTCTCGACGCCGTTGGCCAGAGCGATCTCGAGACCGTTCGCGACCAGGCGCTGAACGAGCGCGACTATGGCGATCTCTCCGGCCTCAACAAGGATGATGCGCGCAAGAAATGGGGCGAGGAGCAGGTGCATATATGGCGCCGCTCCTATGACGTGCCGCCGCCCGGCGGTGAAAGCCTGAAGGACACCGGCGCGCGCGTCTGGCCCTATTACCTGCACGATCTGCAACCGCATGTGCTGCGCGGCGGCACCGTGCTGGTGGCGGCGCACGGCAATTCGCTGCGCGCGCTGATCATGGCGCTGGACGGCAAATCGGGCGAGGAGATCGTCAAGCTCGAGCTCGGCACCGGTGTGCCGATCATCTACACGCTCAACGCCGATTCCACGGTGGCGTCGAAAGAAGTGCTGGAGCATTGAGCCGGAGAAGGAACGCGGCTTTCAAAAAAGCGCGTTGACACTCATCCCTCGCCCGCTTAATGAGCGCGCACCAGCCCAGATGGCGGAATTGGTAGACGCGCACGGTTCAGGTCCGTGTTCCGCAAGGAGTGGAGGTTCGAGTCCTCTTCTGGGCACCAAATTCCCGTTTCGAACCGATTGATGCGGTTTCAGAGACCCAAGAAAAAGCCCGGTTTGCCGGGCTTTTTCTTGATCCAATGCTCTAGGCTGCCCTACCGTCAGCCATGGCATCCACAAGATATCTAATAACTATCCGTCCGGGTTAGGCAGCGATCTGTCGTTGCGACAGCGCAGCAGCGGAAGGATTTGGCCCGAGATCACTCTGGTGATCTTCTGTTGCTTGGCGTTGGTTACGACGTTCATGCACGCACATCCGTAGCCGTGACCCGAACCAGGCACATTGGTCTCGACGAATTGCCGCTCGTCAAAGGCCGGCACATTGTCGATGCCTTTGGGATCCGGTCGTCCCTGCATCTGGATCCACCAATCCCCGTCACTGTCGGTCAGGACGAGGTTGCCGGGTGTCGGGCTGGAGTACCAACCACAACGGCGCTCGGCATGGGCGGTCGCAGGCAAGGACATGATGACCAGGCCGAAACAGATAGCGAACAGCGGGCGCATGAGAATCTTTGCCTCCCTGAAGTAAGCAGGTCATGCCGCGAGTAATGTACGTTGGCGCCGGTGGCGAGGCGCATGATTTGTAAGCCTTATGGCTTCAACTTCGTGTCCACATGTTCTTCGATCAATCCGCAATGAAGCGTCACAGTCTTCCTTTGGGCATCGCCTAGTGGACCGTCGATGAAGTCGCAGCTGAGCAGATTGTCCGGACTGCTCTTGCGCGCCGACGCAACGTTGACGTTGACCTCGGGAGGGCCGGCAAGCCAATCGAGACGCTTCGTGTCGACCTTTGTGCCGCTGATGTGAGCGTGGCCCGCTGTACCCGGTATCTCCACCTCTTCGTCCTGCGGCGTGAGATCGATCTGGCCGATTTCGTTTACACGCTTCTCGGCGCTCCTCTTCGGGTCGCCGTAATAGGAGGCGAAGACAACGATCCGCTCCTTTTCAGCCGCGAGCTTGGCGGCTGCCTTTTTGGAAAGCGTGACGTTGATGTCGAAGCTCATGTCAGTCTGGGCTGTTGCCGGCACGACACATGCCAACAGTACAGATGCCGCAATTGTCAATGCGAGCGACGATCCATAGCGTTTCATAATCCACCTCCCTCAAGTCCCTCACGCAATGATGATGCCCCTCGCATCCTTTCATGTCTGGCGGCGACATCACGCTCGCCGCCGACATCATCGTGATCAGATCAGCTGTGGCACGTGTCAGTTCGCGGCCGGAACAGGGCAGCTCATGTCGCCTTCCTGGCATTTCAGATAGCCTTCGAAACCTTTGACACGGGATTGCGTCAGGCCGTCCATGCACTGCGCGATGAGCATTGGCATCATGCTTCCTCCGGCCGCGCCTGCGGTCTGGAAACTGCACTCCGCGTCGCGAAACTTGCCCCAATCCCGCTGTGCCTGAACAAGAAGCTTCTTGGTATCCGCATCGTCCTTCAGGCGGGCTTCGATCTGCTTGTAAAGCTCATTGAGCTTCTTGTCGGATTTTTGGAACTCGGCACCGAAGCACTGGTTCATGGTGGCCTGATCCTTGGCATCGGCGCACTTGTCCTTGGCAAGGGCGAATGTCGGCGCAGCCAGAACCACGGCAGCAGTCAGTATCGCGATTTTCATCGATTTCCCTTTCCGGTTGCAGTCAAGCTCTTAAGTTGCTCAGCCCCGCCCTATGTTCTCGTCAGCTGTCCGTTATTGCCACGATCGGCCCATGGCCTGATTATCTGGTTTTCATTGGATCAGCTTTGCCACCTTCGGCGACCGTGACGTTGCCGACCTTTCCTGAGCCGGTCAGCGTGCCGCCCTCCTTGACCATGACTTCGCCGGAGACCTCTCCGTCAACGACAAGCAGTCCCGAGACGGAAACGTCACCGGTCAAAGAGCCGGTCACGTGCAACTCCGCTCCCGCCGCCACTTCCGTCATGCCCGAATATTTGTTCTTGCCGCTCAGCGTCAGCTTGCGACCGGCGACCACGAGGCCGCCGCTGTCGCCGGCGTCATCATAGTTCGCGATGGTTCCATCAAATTGCCCGTCGGCTTCTGTCAGGATCAGTCTGCCCGCACCCAGATAGACCTCGCCTTTACCGCTAAGGGTGCGAATGGCCGTATCGTTCATGGAGTGCGCCACTCCCCAGGGCTTCAGGTAGTTTCCTTTCTGATCAATGTTGAGCACACCGTCGACCATGACGCGCGAGGAATGCTCGATGCTGCCCGGCCCGGCCAGAGTAAGATACCCATCGGCCGCGATATGGGTTGTGCCGGTGTAGGTATTGGCCCCGGTCATACGCACGTCCGCATCCTTCTCGATCGTGAAGTCGCCGGCGCCGGAGATGATGCCGGCCAGTCCGAGCCATCCTTTGCTTCCAGCATCGCTGGTCGCGCGATTCAGCTGCACTTGATCCTCGGCAGCCGCGTCTGTGGTAAAGTTAGCAGCGCTGACAAAATAGGGTGAATATGCGGTCGTCTTGTTCTCCAGATCATACATTACGGAATTTGACTGGAAGAAGGGTAGCCCGACAACAACTCCATTGCCCCCCTCCTCATCGCTTTGTCGATCCATAACGACATCGCTGTATTCCTTGTTGTTGAAACTATCTTCAAATCCCAAAATCTTAAAATCGACTACCGTATAATCATATTCATCAAGCTTAAATCCTTTCGAGCGAAGCTTATTAAAAAAGCCTTCTGTGGTGATACCGAGAAAGGTCGACGATCCAGTATCCAATAAAACAGGTCCACTGAAATCAACCGATTGCTTCTTTCCCTTATAGTCAAAAGAAATTGTATAATGGTAAGACCCTTCGTAGTGATTGGATGCGTTCGCGCCTGATCGCGGGAATCGTCTCTGGCGGAATTCATAATCCAGTTCGCCCCAGGGCATCAGGGCCGTAAACTGGGATCTCAGACTGGGGGACAAATTCAGCGTCAGGCAGGGAGCGCAGCCCGGTGTCGTCTTCTTTCCAAGATTTGCATTGGCCGAGACCACATAGCCGCTTTGTGTCTGACTGGCGGGAGCGGCGGCCTCGTCCCCCTCATCGAGAAAATCGCCGGCTCCAAAGACACCGTAAAACGTCGTCGAACCACCGGGTTCGCCATTCTGCATGCTCTTGCGCGCATTAAGATCCGCATAGACCGGCGTATCGCCGCGGTGGCCAACGGGCTTTTGCGTCAATTTCATATCCTTGAGATAGCCGAAACTCTTGGTGAAGACGTAATCCACCACCCGACCGGCGCCATAGCCACCGTCGAAGGTTACGACAGGCTGCGAGGGATCATCCGGATCGTAATAGGACAGGCTGTCGAACCGGACCTGCTGTACCCAATCTCCATAGGTGCCGTCTCCATAGGCGTACATTTCGGGCTTGCTGCCGTGCACCGGCTCTACGCCAGGGACACTCGAATCGATCTCGGCGTTGAACTCATCCGACCCCGTGTCGAATTCGAACAGACGAGGCTTGGCACCATTGATGCCCAACGCAATCCCGAGATTGTGATAAACGACGTCAGCGCTTCCGTGGCCCCTAACATGTTGCAACGGAATAGTTATCGGGTCGGCAGCCTGGGCAAGGCCGGCCTGGCCGTTCTCATCGGCCACGGCAGGTACGGCATGTGATGTGTTCGCTGCCGGAACGGGGCAACTCGCATCGCCTTCCCTGCATTTCAGGTAACCCTCGAAATCTTTGACACGGGATTGCGTCAGGCTGTCCATGCACTCCGCGATGAGCATTGGCATCACGCTTCCTCCAGCCGCTCCCGCGGTCTGGAAACTGCACTCGGCGTCGCGAAATTTGACCCAATCCCGCTGTGCTTGAACGAGAAGCGTCCTGGTATCCGCGTCGTCGTTCAGGCGGGTTTCGATCTGCTGGTAAAGCTCGTTGAGCTTCTTGTCGGATTTCTTGGACGCGGCATCGGCGCACTCGTTCGGGTCAGCCTGGTCCTTGGCGGCGTCGTAGCATTTGTCCTGGGCAAATGCGAAAGCCGGCATGGCCAGAACGATGGCAGCGGTCAGCATCGCGGTTTTCATCGATTGTCCTCGGTCTAGAACTGCCGGCATGGTCGCCGCTAGTTGGCATCGTCATCGTCCGATCCGTCAGCGTCGTTACTGTCATCCGACGCATCGTCATTACTGTCGGTGCTGTTTTCGTCTTCACCATCTGCCGACGGGTCGTCATCGTCATTCTGATCGCTGGAATCGTCCTGATCATCGGAATCATTGTTGTCAGTGCTGTCATCCGACGCATCGTCATCCGTGCTATCGTCGTCGGTGTCGGTGCTGTTCTTGTCATCATCACCGTCCGTTGAGTTTTCATCGTCGTTCTGATCGCTCGAATCGTCCTGATCGGAACTGTTGTCGTCGGCACTGTCGGCCGGGCTATTGTCGTCGGTGTCGGTGCTGGTATCGTCGTCGTCAGCATCGGGAGAAGACACATTTGCGTCCGGATTGGCGTCGCCAGGCTGCGAGTCGTCCTCGCGATAGCTCGTGTCATTGAGGCCCGTCTCCATCTCGTCGTCATACTCATCGACGATCTGCGTCCACTCCTCTCGATTGTCGACGCTCGTCCATTGCGAGATATTGTTCACCGAGATGTTGGTGTTGAAGTTGTTGACGGTGATGTTGGTGTTGACCTCGACGACGTCTGTGACTTCTGTCCCGCGGTTCACGCCAAACAGGAAACTGGTGGCACTCACGGCAAGGGCGGCCCAAACGAGTCTGTCGACGTCGCCCGGCGCCGAAATCGGTTGATGCCGCACTGTGGCAAGCACGTCACCCGGTCGGATACCTTGCCGCGCGGCAATGCCATGGGGTGCAACAGCCAGGACATACACGCCGCGAAGTTTTGGCGGGATCTGGTAGCGGTGCCGAGAGGCGTGATTGATCGGTATCAGAACCGCATCAAGAGCCCGGGAGACGTAGGGTTTCGGCAGATCATACTTGCTGGCATGCGCAATATTGATCGTTTGCGGGACGGCTACGCTTACGACGGCCGTCATTTTCACTGACGTTGCCAATGCACGGGCGAACTGTACGATCAGTCTGGATTTTCGAAGACTTCGCATTTTCCACATCCTGCAGCTGATGAACCTATGTCCCAGATGCCCGGCGCCCGGAGCGCTCCCCCGCTAGTTGTTCTCCTCCTGCACCAACGGCGTGCGCGGCAATCTCCAGCGATCATCACCGTCATTCCGTAACTGTCTCGGCAAAACACTTTGCCAGGTCTTGCGGCGCTCCGAGCTTCTTCGCCCAGGATACCAGTTCAGGTTTCTCCGACGGCTCGGCATAGCCGCCCCATACGTCGCGAAACTGCTTCTTTCCGTCGACTGTCTGGAAGAACATCACGCCGTCGTCGCTCACCGGCGTGGAGACGTAGGCGGCGCTCCAGCTGCCGCTCTCCATGATCGTGAAGAACTTTGCCTGAGCGGGCTTGAACTTATTGGTCATCGCCGAGACGACGAGAGGGGCATATTCCTGCTTGCGCGCCTTCGTCACTTCGACCTTTATACCGTCACAGGCGTTATTCGCAGCGAAAGCGGACGTCAGCGTCATTCCCAGCCCCGTGAGGCCGACCATAACGATTTTGGCATGTCGCCGGACCAGGCCGCTGAATTCAGACATGATTGGCTTCCTCCTTGTTCGCCCCCCCTTAATCGGAATCGTCATCGTTCGATGAACTGTCATCGTCCGGTGTATCGACCTCGCAGCCGATGCCGCGGCAGCCTTGGTAGTTGCCTTGCGTATCGAAGTTGGGATTGCCTTCTCTGTCGTACTGCGGTCTGTCGTCGATACTTTGATCCCCGTCATCAGGATCGTCGACTTTACATCCGAGCCCATGGCAGCCGATGTAACGGCCCCTGGTATCGAAGTTGGGATTGCCGTTCCTGTCGAACTGCGGCCGGTCGTCTATCTTCCGGCTCCCTTTATGGGACCGATCAACCAGGCAGCCCTTTCCGCGACAACCATCGTAGTCGTCGGTGGTACAACCGACGATCGCCATCAAAGCAGTGGCCAAGGCCGCACAGATTACGAGTTTCATGATTCATTCCTCCGACTGGCTGGCGGCGGACATCGTCCATATCGGAAGGCCATTGCAGGCGGCGATCCCCGCTTTTGCCGCGAAGGCTGGCGCCAATCGGAGGAGGGCAAAGCTTCGCCGGCCATCAAACGAGAGCCAGGCTGTGGGCGATGCATTCGACGACTTAGCCGACGGTTGCCGTAATCTCTTACGTGGGAGGGAACGCTCCCAGCGGGGGCCGCCGCATTAGCGAGTGTCAATATTCCTCTCCATGCTTAGTGCCCCGTCCGCCCAAGCATGTTTCAACGATCCGCTGACGCGGCTGTGCTTCCAAGAAATGCATCCGAGGCAGCCTATGACAAGGACAAATCCCAATATCGCAGGATTGAATTTTGCAAATGCTTAATAATTCGGAATCAGCACGGGCTATCTTAGCAGATACTGAAATGTGATCAGTAGCAAGATTCAGGAATGCTTCCTTAGTTTTGTTCTCATTAAGCCGAGCTAGTACAAGTAATATTCTATGTTGTTGTGAATTTTGCGCCAGCTCTACAAAAAAGGCGCGACGATACCACATCTTATACAATCTCCCTAATCGCGATCTATTGTGGTATTTTTTCGAACCCAGCCAACCGTTGCGAGGGCCGAAAGAAACGCGCCCCTTTGCCCGACTTTTCAACGCTGCGGCGTGCCAAATAGGGGCGCAGTGGGGGCGCCGCGGCCGCGTTGTGGGCATCTTCCCAGTCGGATTGTCATCGGGTAGCGTGCAGGGGCGGCACGTGAAGGCGCTCTCTTTGGCGAATGCACTGCTGCACCTTCAGCAGTTGCCCGTCAGAAGATGGGGCTGGTGTCACAACCAGGTGCTTGCCGCGACAGATTGTTCCCGTCGCGGTTCATTTCAGCACCGAAGCGAGGGGGAAGAGATGCACAACCGATTTCGGCAGTGCCTGCGGAAAGTGTCGCTGGCGGCATTGACGATGCTGGCGCTAAACATCCCGGTCCACGCGGCTGATCTCGTCATTGCAATGCCGAACTGGCCGTCGGGCCAGGCGACGGCAAATATCCTCAAGGTCAGCCTGAAGGAAAATTTCGGGCTCGATGCCGACGTGCGCGAGATGGGGACGCTTATTGCCTTTGCCGGTCTCAATTCGGGTGAGGTGGATATTCATCCCGAAATCTGGCTGCCCAATCTGGACAATCTGGTGAAGAAGTATGTGGACGGGGCCGGCACGGTGGCCATCAGCCCCATTGGAGTGCCGGCCTGGCAAGGCATTTGCGCGACGCGTGAGGCAGCCGACAAATTTGGAATTCACGACGTTTCCGACCTCAGCGATACGAAGAAAACCGCCGCGTTGGATACTGATGGCGACGGACGTGGCGAACTCTGGATCGGCGCTGAGGGTTGGTCCTCGACCGCTATCGAGCGCGTCCGCGCCAACAGCTATGGTTATGCCAAGACGATGACCTTGCTGGAGACGCCCGAGGATGCCGGAATGGCGGCTGTCGATGCCGCGGTCGCCACGGATCATCCAATGGTGTTTGCCTGCTACGCGCCGCACTACGTCTTTGAGCTGCACGACATTGTCCGGCTTACCGAGCCGCCCTTTGATCCGGCAAAGTGGAAGATCGTGCTGCCGTCAGAAGATCCGCTCTGGGTCTCGAAGTCCAGCGCGCCGGTATCATGGGATACCGCACATTTCCATATCGCCTACGCCACCTCGCTGCGCAATAAATATCCGAAGGTGGTGGCGTTCCTGGAACGGGTCGACCTGAGGCCCGAGGAAATCACCAAGATGAGTTATGCGCTCCAGGTAGAGCGTCAGGATCCTTACGAATACGCCAAACAATGGGTTGCCGCACAAGGCGCACGGGTGCACGGGTGGGCAAATCCATGAGCGGAAATCCTATGTTCGCGGAACCCGGCACCGTCCGGCGGCGCTCCCTCACGGCAGTCGTCGCCGCGGCGTTCGGTCTTGTCGCGGTGGCGGCGCTGGCTGCGGGAACACAGGTTTTCGACCCGAAAAGCCACAAATGGGTGGACTACGATCGCACCAAGGCGCGCAAATACTACGCCGCGCATAATGAGGTGCCCGAGGCATTTCGTCCGCAGATGGTCAAATTCCGCACCGCGGAAGTGCCAGGCACGATCATTATCGATGGCAATCAGCACTTTCTCTATCTTGTGCAGCCGGGTCAGCGGGCCATGCGCTACGGCATCGGCGTGGGCCGGGAAGGGTTTGGATGGGCCGGCATCGTGCGCGTCGGCCGCATGGCGGAGTGGCCGACCTGGACACCTCCGGCCGAAATGGTCGCTCGCGATCCGAAGGCGGTAAAATACGCCGGAGGCATGGAGGGAGGGCCCGACAACCCGCTCGGCGCAAGGGCGCTCTATCTCTATGAGCGCGACCAGGACACGATCTACCGGATCCACGGTACCCCGGAGCCTTGGACGATCGGGCTCGACGTGTCATCGGGGTGCATCCGTATGAGGAACGACGACATCGTCGATCTCGCATCCCGCGTCAAGGTTGGGGCCAAGGTCATCGTTCTCATGCAGGGGGCCGCCCTCTACAAAGGTGTATGAAGCGGCATTCGGAGAGGGACAAGCAATGTCGGGAAAAAATGCAGTGAGAACTTCGATCCGGGGGACAGCAATCGGATTCCTGGCTGGAGCCGTTAGCGCTTGTGTCAGCACGCCACCGCCGCCGCCTCAGGACCAGATGTCCAGGACCAAGGTCGAGACGGCCCCGGCGGACCTTCAACTGCTTTGCGCCAATGCGGTCGCCAAGGCGAGCGGTGTCGACAGCACGAAGATACTTCCGGTTTCATCGAGCAAGCTCGATTCCAAGACCTATCAGGTCGAACTCGATGCCAGTGGCAAGAAGACAAGCTGCCTCGTGGATACCGACGGCAACGTCAAATCGGTTGAGCCCGTCTGATCCGCTCTGGTTGACGAATTCGCAACCAACCTGACGATGCGCCCTGGCTGCAGACATGACGATGTTTGGGGCGGCCAGCCGCGATGAGCGGTTTGGAGAGCCTGGCAAACCGCGCGCCTGCCTCACCCCAGCCCGATCCGCTTGGCGCCTTGCCGGAACAGCGCCTCGGCGTCCGGCTCGAAGCGGAACGTGCCGATGAAATCGTCGGCGCAGTAGTTCGGCAGCATCTTGCGCAGCGCAGCGGCGAAACTTCGTGCCTCGTCCAGCCGCCCCGCCAGCGCAAGGCAATGCGCGGCAATCGCGAGGATGATGGCGTGGGCGTTCGGACGCGCGGCTGCTTTCAGCGCCCATTCGGCGGCTTCGTCGAACTGGCCGAGCCGGACATGCGACATCGCCCTGGCGCCCAGCATACCGAACAGCAGCGGATCGAAGGGGCTCAGATGCCTGGAATGGTCGGATGAGCCGATCGCAGCCTGCGGGTCGCCGGACTGCGAATGGACGAAAGATAGCGCATAGTGGCCGAGCGCGAAATTCGGGCTGAGGTCTACGGCGCGTTCCAGCTCGATGAGGGAGCCGTCCTGCTCGCCGCGCAGCCACAGCGCCCGCCCCATAGCCCAGTGAGCGGCCGGATTGTGATCGTCGACGAGCAGGCTCTGGCCGGCTGCCTCGAAGGCCAGGGCGCTTTCGTGGTCGCGGTCGCCCCAGCGCTGGAAGGCATTTTGCCAATGGGTGAAGGAGAGGCCGGCATAGGCGCGGGCGAACGTCGGATCGAGCTTCAAGGCTATGTCGAAGAAATGCCGGGCCTGCTCGTTTTCAGCGCGGGTGAAGCGATACATGTGCCAGAGACCGCGGTGGTAGGCTTCCCAGGCGTTCAGCGAATTGGGCGCCTTCAACATGGCGCGGTTGCGCTCGACCGTCTCGATCTCGGCCGAGATCGACGAGACGATGCTGTTGCCGATGTCGTCGAGCACGGCAAAGATGTCGTTCGGCTTGCGCTCGAACGTCTCGGCCCAGACGATCCTGGCCGTGCGCACTTCGACCAGCTCGACCGCGACGGTGACGCGGCCGGCCTGGCTGCGTACCGTGCCGGTGGCGACATAATCGACATTGAGCCGACGGCCGGCATCCTCCGGCCCAATGTTTTTTTCGGCGAGCGCAAACACCGAACCGCGCGCGATGACGAAGAAATCCCTGAGCTTGGCCAGGCGGGTGATGATATCGTGGGTCAGGCCATCGGCGATGCCTCCGCGTGGGCCGCCGTCAGCCGTCTCTTCGGCAAACGGCATCACCGCAAGCGAAGCCTTCTGCGATGCAGCAGTGTCGGAATTGGGAAGCACAATTGACGCGTGAGGGGCCGCGGGTACGAGTGACGGTCGCGCCCAGAGCGTAGCGGCAGGTCGTTCGTTGCGGATCGTGCGCCATGCCTCACGAACGGGTCCGAAATCCAGATCCTCCGAAGCAAACAGCTGCGCTGCGGAAGCGAGATGTTCCTCGCACGCGTCAAACTGGCCGCGCTGCGCCAGCCCTTTCAGAAGAGCCACATGCGCGCGCCCGTCGAACGGAGCGAGTTCCAGCCATTTGTCCAGATGCGAAGACAATCTGTCGGCATCCACCGGAAGCTTGTTGACGAGATGTTCCAGGATTGCGGCGTGCCAAGAGCCGAAGCGGCGGCGCTGGGCGATCAGCCAGCTGTTGAAATGCGGGCTGCGGTCGATCTCCAGCCCATCGAGAAAGTCGCCGGCGAACATTCCGGAAAGAGCCTGCAGCCGCTCTAGACCGAGCGTCTCAACGCCCTTGGCGGCGGCCGAGGCTATGTCGACAGCGTCGACGGAAGCACCTCTCAGATCAAGCGCGATCGTGTCGCCTGGTGTCTCGACCCTGCGATGATGCGGTTCATCGAGGATGCCTCTAAGCTTGCTCAGGCACCAGCGAAGCTCGCCGCGCGGGTCGTTCGGCACATCCCACAAAAGCTCGCAGAGGCGGCTGCGGCCGACCGGATGCGGCGCCAGCGCCAGATAGGCGAGCAGCGCACACAGCTTGCGCGATTTTGGGAGCTGGATGATGATGCCGTTGCGTGCGATCGTCAGGGGTCCGAGCAGACGCACGGAAAAGCCGGCCACCTCGCCGTGGAGGCTCGATCGGGCGGATTCCACGTGCGTTTCCACGCCTGCTCCCACGCTGGCCAGTCGGCCTTTGTTTTATCACCAAACGCGACACGGTGCATCCGGCAACGAATTCCCGCTCCGGATGCTGGCATTGCCGGAGGCAAATGTAGCGCGGCAAGGTCTCGAAACCTCGCCGCCCAAGCCACCGGTCTGTAACCGGCCCGTGACGACAAGAGACAACGACAAGGCGAGGAGATCGACATGTTGCATCAACAGAAAATCAGAACCACCGCCGGGCGCGGCCGTCTGTTCGACAGCATTCTCGACACGGTCGGCGATACGCCGGTGATCCGCATCAATAATCTCGGACCGGACCATGCCACGATCTATGTGAAGGCCGAGTTCTTCAATCCCGCCGCCTCGGTGAAGGACCGGCTGGCGCTCAACATCATCGAGGAAGGCGAGCGCAGCGGCGCTCTAAAGCCTGGCCAGACCGTGGTCGAGGCGACCAGCGGCAACACCGGCATCGGCCTTGCCATGGTCTGCGCCCAGAAGGGCTATCCGCTGGTGGTGACGATGGCCGACAGCTTTTCCATCGAACGCCGCAAGCTGATGCGCATGCTGGGCGCCAAGGTGGTGCTGACGCCGCGCGCCCAGAAGGGTTTCGGCATGTACAAGAAGGCGGCGGAGCTCGCCGAAGCCAATGGCTGGTTCCTGGCCCGCCAGTTCGAAACCAAGGCCAACGCCGCCATTCACGAAGCGACGACGGCGCGCGAGATCATCAACGATTTCGCCGGCTCGCGGCTCGACTGCTTCGTCACCGGCTACGGCACGGGCGGCACCGTCGCCGGCGTCGGACGCGTGCTGCGCCGCGAGCGGCCGGAGACCCGGATCGTGCTCGCCGAACCGGCCAATGCGCAGCTTATCGGCAGCGGCAAGCCGCAGCAGCGCGGCACCAGCGGCGCGCCTGCCGCCAGCCATCCGGCGTTCGAGCCGCATCCGATCCAGGGCTGGACGCCCGACTTCATTCCGGACGTGCTGCAGGAGGCGATAGACGCAAGCCTCTATGACGAGGTGGTGCCGATTGCCGGGCCCGAGGGCATGAAATGGGCCAAGGCGCTGGCGCAGAAGGAAGGGATTTTCACCGGCATCTCCGGCGGAGCGACCTTCGCGGTGGCGCGGCAGATCGCGGAAAAGGCGGCGCCCGGCTCGGTGATCCTGTGCATGCTGCCCGATACTGGCGAACGCTACATGACGACACCGCTGTTCGACGGCATCGAGGCGGAGATGGACGCCGAGGAGACTGCGCTTTCGCAGTCGACGCCCGGCTGCCAGTTTCCGGCGTGACGGCGGCATATCGGGAGCGACCTGCATGGACACGCCGTCTGGATTGCCCGCCACGACCGCCGAGGAAACGCTTGACCCCTCGGACTGGGCCGACGTGCAGGCCCTGTCGCATCGAATCGTCGACGATGCCGTCGCTTACCTGCGCGATGTCAGAGAGCGGCCGGTGTGGCAGGAGATGCCTGGAGATGTGAGGGAGTTCTTCACCGCGTCCCTGCCGCAATCGCCAACGCCGCTGGCCGATGTCTATGGCGACGTTGTCAAGAAGCTGATGGCCTATCCAATGGGCAATATCCATCCGCGCTTCTGGGCCTGGTACATGGGGTCGAGCAATTTCACCGGGGCGCTCGGTGATTTCCTGGCGGCGATCCAGGGCTCCAACCTCGGCGGCGGCAACCACGCCGCCGCCTTGATGGACGGCCAGGTCGTCGATTGGCTGAAGCAGATGCTGGGCTTTCCGCAATCGGCCAGCGGCACGCTGGTCAGCGGCGGCTCGATGGCCAACATCATCGGGCTGACCGTGGCGCGCAACGCCAAGGCCGGCATCGACATACGCGAGCACGGCGTTGCCGGCATCGACAAGCCGCTGCGTTTCTACGGCTCCGACCAGCTTCACTCCTGTCACCGCAAGGCGATGGAAGTGCTCGGCCTCGGCAACCGGGCGCTGCGTCGCATCCCGAGCGATGCCGGGCTGCGGATCGACATCGCTGCGTTGCGGGCGGCGATCGCCGAGGACCGCAACGCCGGCTTCAAGCCGGCCTGCGTAATCGGTACGGCCGGCACGGTGAACACCGGCGCAATCGACGATCTGCAAGCGCTGGCTGACCTGGCGGCAAAAGAGGATCTGTGGTTTCACGTCGATGGCTGCATCGGCGCCTTGCTTGCGATTGCGCCGGACAATTCGCATCGCGTTGCCGGCATCGAGCACGCCCACTCGATCGCGCTCGATCCGCATAAATGGCTGCACGCGCCATTCGAGGTCGGCTGCGCGCTGATCCGGGATGCCTCCGTGCATCGCGGCACGTTCGCGGTGACGCCGGAATATCTGGAATCGACGCCGCGCGGCCTGGCCTCCGGCCAATGGCTGCACGATTACGGCCTGCAGACGACGCGCGGCTTTCGCGCTCTGAAGGTGTGGATGGCGTTGCGAGAGCACGGCATCGAAAAGTTCGGCCGGCTGATCGACCAGAACATCGCGCAAGGGCATTATCTCGGCGCGCTGATCGCGGCCGAACCGGCACTCGAACTGGTAGCGCCGGTGAGCATAAACATCGTCTGCTTTCGCTACCGCGCGGACGGACTGGGCGGGGAGCGCCTGAAAGCGCTCAATACCGAGATCATGTTGAGGCTGCAGGAAGAAGGCATCGCCGCCATTTCCGACACGACGGTGCATGGCCAGCATAGCCTCAGGGTGGCGATCAACAACCACCGCACCCGGCGCGACGATCTGGACCTGCTGGTGCGGGAGACCGTGCGGCTTGGACTGGAGATTTCAAGGCCTGGCGTGGCTCTTCCTTCTCCCCTTGTGGGAGAAGGTGGACGCGAAACGGCCGGATGAGGGGTGTTCCAGCTTGATACTGACGGCACTCCGTCCGCACCCCTCAACCGTCTTGGCGCTGCGCGCCAATCCACCTTCTCCCACAAGGGGAGAAGGAAGAAGGAGCGGCGCTGGCCCCGACAATGGTCGTCTGCAAGGCTACGCCTCGAGCCAAACCTTCTCGAAATGCTGCTCGAGCGACTGGTGCTGCTCGCAGCCATGCACGCCCTTGCGGTAGGTGCGGTAGACCGAGCGCCAGTAGGGCTGGATGATGACGCCGGAATCGCGCAGATTCTGTTCGATCTTGGCCATGAGCTCCTTGCGGGCGCCGGGATCGGGCATCGCCAGCGCCTTGTCGAGCAGACTGTCGAATTCCGGATCGGCGTAGGCGCTCTCGTTCCACGCGGCGCCAGACTTATAAGCGAGCGCCAGCACCTGGACGCCGAGCGGCCGGCCGAGCCATTCCGTGCAGGAGAAAGGATATTTGCTCCAGTCGTTCCAGAAGGTCGCGGCCGGCAGCACGGTGCGCTTGATCTTCAGCCCGGCCTCGCGCATCTGCGCGGCGATGGCGTCGCCGGTGCTCTTCTGCCAGTCGACGTCGACCGAGATGAGTTCGTATTCGTGGTCGGCCTTGCTGGCCTCGGCGAGCAGGGCCTTGGCTTGATCAATGTTGCGGACGGCCGGGCCGATATCGGCATATTCGGGATGCATCGGCCCGACATGATGGTTCTCGGCAGGCTTGCCGCGGTTGTCCATGCCGATCTTCAGCACGGCGGCGTTGTCGACGGCGAGCTGGGCGGCGCGGCGCACCTTGATGTCGTCATAGGGCGGATTGCCGATATTGAACCGCGCGACGATGGTCGAGCCGGTGGCGATTTCCGAATTGCTCAGGCCCATGGAGTCGGTCTGCGCAACCGTGTCGGAGGCGGTTTCGTGGTCGGTGTCGATCTCGCCCGATTCAAAGGCCGACAGCATCGCATTGGGGTCGGAGCCGTAGTCCACCCATTTGATGCCGTCGAGGTAGAACTCGCCCTTCCACCATGGCTCGTCTTTGCGGCGGACTTCGGCGCCGACTTCGGCGTCCCATGCCACGAGTTCGCAAGGCCCGGTGGTGATCGCCAATGCCTTCAGCGGATCGCCGTCGCCTTCATAGCTGCGGTGCATGATCAGCGCCGGGTAGTCGGCCATGCCGGCGATCAGCGAAATGTCGGGCTTCGGCAAATTGAGCCGAACGGTGACGTCGTCGACGCGCTCGATGCCGCCGTCGACGGGCTTCTTGGTATCGGCGTTGACCAGTGCGCCCATGCGCGCGGCGACCGAATTGCCGGCGACGGACGCATCGCACCAGCGCGTCAGATTGTGGATCACGTCGTCGGCGTTGAAGGTGTCGCCGTTCGACCAGGTGATGCCCTTGCGGACATGCAGCGTCAGCACGCGGGCGTCGTCGCTGGTTTCCCAGCTCTCGAGCAGCCATGGCTCGAAGGTGAAGTCGCGCTTCCAGCGCACCAAATATTCGTTGCACTGGCGGGCGACGTTGGACATCTCGACGCCGTCGAAGGTGCGCGGATCCTTCCAGCCCTTGACGTTCATGGCGACACGCAAGATGCCGCCGCGCTTCGGCTCCTTGGCCCTGGCCGGTGACGGCGCAAGCCCGCCGAGCGCCAGCGCGCCGGTAGCGCTGACGCCGAGCGCAGCCATGGTGGCGAGATATTCGCGCCGGTTCATCTGGCCTTTCTTGAAGCCATCGGCGACGGGCTCGGCCTGCGGATGCAGTTTTCGATCGGTCAGCATGAACTTCATTGTCGTCATTCCCCTGTTGTTGGGCACCTCTGCCGATCGCCAAACGCGGGGGACGGATGCGATCGCCGGAGCCGCCATTGCCTCGGGGATGATAGGGCGAGCTCCCGTGGGAGAGTGTTCGGACTTCCGCAGTTCTTGTGCGCTGTTCCGCAAACGGAAGGTCCCCCTCACCCGGATTGCCAACCGAATTACGAAGAGCAATTCGGGGCAATCCGACCTCTCCCCCGGGGGGAGAGGAGGTCGCCAGCGTTGATGCCAGCCTCTTCTCCCCAGCGGGGAGAAGGTGAACGCGAAGCGGCCGGATGAGGGGGCCTTCGCAACCTCAGTAAGGCCAGTCGCCTTTGCCGAGCGCGGCGATGGCCGCAATGATGCGCCCGAAGGCTTCGCCGGCTCGCGGTACGGTCTTGCGGGCGCGTAGAAAGCTATGCACGAGGCGCGGCTCCTCATGCCACCAGGCGCGACCGCCGGCGGCCAGGATGCGGTCGCGATAGGCCTCGCCTTCCGAGGACAGCGGGTCGCATTGCGCGGTGACGATGACCGTCGGCGGCAGCCCGGAGAAGTCGGTGTCGCTGAGCGGCGAAAAGGTCGGGTCGTCCTGCGACTGTCCCTTCGCCGACCGGATCTGGCGATAGAACTCGATGTCGCGCAACGTCAGCAGCGGCGCTTCGGCGTGCTCGACACAGGAGCCGGCGCTCTCTTTGCCAACTGGTTCCGGGCCGCCGAGCTCGGGATAGATCAGCACCTGGCCGATCGCATGGCGAGGATGGCGGCGTGTCGCCTGTGCCACCGCAGCGGCCAGATTGCCGCCGGCGCTTTCGCCGCAGAGCACTATCGGCAGGCCGGCCGTCGCCGTCGCCCATTCGAATACGGCCAGCGCATCGTCGAAAGCGGCCGGATGCAGATGCTCGGGCGCCAGCCGGTAATCGGCGGACAGCACGGCAAAGCCGGTGCCGGCGCATATCTCGGCGCAGATGTCGTCATGGCTGTCGAGCCCGCCAAGGACGAAGCCGCCGCCGTGATAATAGACAACCATCGCTTGCGGCGCCGTGCCCGCCATCTGGAAACGCCGGACCGGGATCGCACGGTCGCCGGCAGGAACCGCGCTGTCGCTGGCCTTGACGCCGGGTGGATAGGGCTCGCGAAACGCCCGGCACATGGCATCATAGACCGCCCGCTGCCTGTCGATCGGCATGTAGACGATTTCGGGCGGATACCACTCGTTGACCCGATCGATATAGGCCCACAGCTCCGGATCGAGCAGCGTTTGGTATTTTCCGCGCCCTCTCGTTCCGGGTCGCTCGGCCTCGGTGATCATCGCTGCGCGATCCCGCTCAGAGCTCGGCGTAGAGCCGGGCAGCATTTTCATAGCTGAAGCGCAGCGGCACCGAGCCCTCGACCTGCCAGGCTTCGACCGTCTCGCCTGCCAGCAGCCGGCAGGCGCCGTCGGTGGTGGTGACGGCACCGCCATAGAGCCGGTTGGCAAGGTTGAGGATGGCCGTCTGGTGCATCGCCGTGCTGCCGCTGCCGCAGGCATCCTTGACCAGCAGCACTCGAAACCCGAGCGCCACCGCATCCTTGACGGTGGCATCGATGCAGGCCTCGGTCCAGACGCCGGCAACGACCAGCCACTCGATGCCGTCGGCCTTCAGCCGCTCGGCGGCAGGCCCCGCGCGGAAGGCGCTGGCATCGGTCTTGACCAGCATCATCTCACCTGTCGCCGGGCCCACTTCCGCGCAGATCGCAGTCAGCGGATCGTCCTTGTCGGAAAACGCGGACTTGCCGCTGGCCTCGACCGGGTGGAACGGCAGCGCCGTGGCGAGATCGACGATATAGGCCCAGTGGTAAAGGGGCACATTGTTGGCCCGCGCCGCCTCCTGCAGCCGCTGGACGTTGGCGAGGATGTCGCCATAGCCTTCGACCAGATAGCGCTTGTCCCGCCGATGCTCCTCCTGGAGATCGATGAACACCGCCGCCACCTTGCCGCGCTTGATCGAGATCGGGCTCTTCATGCAAAACTGCCTGTCAACACTCAAACAAGCCTGTCAAGGAAATCATCCTCATAGGGGAAGCGCGACAGGAGCTCGGTGCCGGTCTCGGTGATCAGGATCTCGTCTTCCAGCTTGACGCCCTCGCGGCCGCCGTTCTCGCCGATATAGCTTTCGACGCTGACCACCATGCCGGGCACGATGACACCGTCGCGGCCATAGGTCTCGTAGTCCATGGCATGCGCGATGAACGGCGTTTCGCCATGCATGCCGACGCCGTGCATGACCGAGGTATAACGCTGGTCGACGAAGCGGTCCGGTATCTTCCAGGCCCTTTCGGCAATCTCGCGAAACGCCATGCCCGGCTTGACGACCCCGATATTGTGCTGAACCTGGTCGTGCGCCATGCGGTAGAGCGACTTCTGATAATCCGTCGGCTTGCCCGGTCCGCAACGGAAGGTGCGCGAAAAGTCCGAATAATAGCCGTAGCAGCCGATCGTATCGGTATCGAGCGCCAAGAGTTCGCCCGGCCTGATCTTGCGGCCGCTCGCCTCGTTGAACCACGGATTGGTGCGCTGGCCCGAGGTCAGCAGCCGGGTCTCGATGAACTCGCCGCCTTGCCGGATCACCTCACCATACATGATGGCGAACAGCTCGTTTTCGGAAACGCCAGGCTTGATCGCCTCGCGCACCGCATAGACCGCAGCCTCGGCACCAGCCATCGACACCTGCAGGCATTTTACTTCCTCGGGCGTCTTGACCGCGCGCACCGCCAAAATCTCGCCCTGGCAATCCCGCACCTCGCAGCCGCGCTTTTCCAGCGCCAGTGCCTGCAGATGGCTGCAGCGGTCAAGGCCGAGCTTCATCGAGCCGCCGCCATGCGCCTTGAGCAATTCGGCGATCTCATCGGCGAACGGGCCGGCGGTCTCGTCGTCGCGGCCTGACACCGATGACCAGACCAGCTTGGACGGACGCGCCTCGTCGATCGTGTCGAGCACCATCGAGACATGGTAGCTCTGCGGATATTCGAACAACACGATCGGCCCTTCGGTGGGGATGAAGAAGTAGCGCGTCGAGTTGCGCAGGAAATAGCCGAACATGTTGCGCGAGCCGGTGGCGTAGCGCTGGTTATAGGGGTCGAACAAAACGACGCCGCCATAGCCGGCCTCGCGCATCCAGGCGCGCAGCCTGGCCAGCCGGCCCTTGCGCAGCGCGTCGGCGTCGATGAAGGACGGCTCGGTGTCCGACAGCCACATGCCGCCGGCCGGATCCGCCGCCGCCGGATGGCGCATGCGGTCCTTGAAGTCGACATCCTCGGTGCTGTCGGGGTCAAAAACGACGATGCTCATGGGTGCCTCCTGAAGCGGGGAAGATGAGCCATACGTCGTTCAGAGGCTGTGCGCGATACCGCAGATGTTGTGCGAAATACCGCTTGAAGTCGTTCCGTAGCGTTCTACGGCGCCCCCCTCTGTCCTGCCGGACATCTCCCCCTCAAGGGGGGAGATCGGCTCGTCATCGCCGCTTTCGTGAATTTCCACCGTCGCAGGAGGAGCGGAGCATCGAAGCTGCCAATCTCCCCCTCGAGGGGGAGATGCCCGGTAGGGCAGAGGGGGGCGCTGTCCCGCCAACATCCGAAATACCTAATGCCTCCGCATCACCTTCGGCGCATGCCCATGCTCCTCCCGGAACGCCCGCGCAAAGCTCGACATCGAGGCGAAACCGCAGGCCAGCGCGACGTCGCGCACCATCAGCGTCGAATGCGCCAAGAGGTCGGCGGCACGCTTCAGCCGCAGGCGGCGGTAATAGCCGTTGGGCGAGATACTGAGTTCGGAGCGGAAATTGCGTTCGAGCTTATCGGAAGAGACACCAAGTCGCCCCGCCAGTTCCGCCATGCCGAGCCCCTCCTCCACCGCATCCTCCATGATGGCGATGGCCGACAGCACCAGTTCGTTCTGCACGCCGGTCCGCAGCCTGAGCGGCATCAGCTTGCGGTCGACGCTGGAGCGCAGCGGACTGTGCACGAACCATTCGGCGACGCCGGCCGCGAGCTCGGCGCCATAGTCGTTGGTGATGATCTCCAGCATCATCTCGAGGCTGCCGACGCCACCGGCCGAAGTGAAGCGCTTGCGGTCGATGACATAGAGATCGCGCCTCAGCTCGATATCCGGAAACGCTTCGGTGAAGGCAGCCTGGCTGGTCCAGTGCAAGGTGCAGGCATGGCCGTCGAGCAGGCCGGCCCGAGCCAGGAAGAAGGCGGCATCCGCCACCGCACCGATATGGGCGCCGTCGCGCAGGCTCCTGCGGATCCAGCTCACCGCATCGTGCGCGACGAGATGATCGGCATCGCCGCCTGAGCAGACGACGATGCGATCGACCTTCGGCGCATCATGGGCGGCAAAGCCGGGCTGGATGACGACGCCGTTCGAGGCCGCGACCGGGCCTTCGGCGGCGCCGACGATGATCCAGCGATAGCACTCCCGCTTGGCCAGCACGTTCGCCGCGCGCAGCGGCTCGATCACCGAGCTGAACGCCATCATCGGAAAGCCTGGGAAGACCAGGATGGCGAAGGTGAGCGGGGTGTCGCTTGCCGTCGGTTGGTGGCGTTGTCGGTTGTTCATAGCTTATGGAGCCAGAAGGATCGGGACGCTACAATTCAGGCAGATGCGCCCTGGGTCAACGGAATAGCGTGCAAGCTTGGGGGTGCGACGCAGAACAATTGCCGCTTGTCGGTGATCCCTCACGCCCCCCTCTGTCCTGCCGGACATCTCCCCCACAAGGGGGTCCCGCCGACGTCTCGCTATCCGGCTCAGCTCGCCAGCGCCTGATCCAGATCCGCAATCAGATCATCGCCGTCCTCGATCCCGGCCGACAGCCTTACCAGCGAATCCGAAATCCCGATCTCGGCGCGTTTTTTCGCCGGGATCGAGCCGTGCGTCATCAGCGCCGGGTGCTCGATCAGGCTTTCGACGCCGCCGAGGCTTTCGGCCAGCGTGAACAGTTGCGTATGTTCGAGGAAGCGTTTGGTGCCGGCGAGGTCGCGGTCGAGCTCGACCGTGATCATGCCGCCGAAGGCGTGCATCTGCCGCCTGGCGATGGCGTGCTGCGGGTGGCTGGGCAGGCCGGGATAGATGACACGGCGGATGTCGGGACGGCTTTCCAGCCAGTGCGCGATCTTCTGGCCGTTCGACGAATGACGCTCCATCCTCAGCGCCAGCGTCTTCAGTCCGCGCAGCGCCAGGAAACTGTCGAACGGCCCTGAAATGGCGCCGATGGCGTTCTGCAGGAATTTCAGCCGGTCGGCGAGATCCTTGTTGTCGCCGACCACGGCGACGCCGCCGACCATGTCGGAATGGCCGTTGAGGTATTTCGTCGTCGAATGGACCACGATGTCGATGCCGAGCTCCAGCGGCCGCTGCAGATAGGGGCTGCAGAAAGTGTTGTCGGCGACCGACATCACGCCCTTGCGCCTGGCAAGTGCTGCGACGCCTTCGAGGTCGACGACACGCAGCAGCGGGTTGGTCGGCGTCTCGACCCAGAGCATTTTGGTTTCCGGGCGGATCGCCGCCTCGACCGCGGCAAGGTCGGTGAAGTCGACGAAGTCGACCTGCAAATTGGCCGAGCGCTTGCGCACCCGTTCCAGCAGCCGGAACGTGCCGCCATAGATGTCGTCGGTCGCGACGATATGCGCGCCTGAATCGAGCAATTCGAAAATGGTTGCGATCGCCGCCAGCCCCGAAGCGAAGGCGAAGGCGGCTGTGCCGCTTTCGAGGTCGGCCACCGCGCGCTCGAAGGCGAAGCGGGTCGGGTTCTGGCTGCGGGCATATTCAAAGCCCTTGTGCACGCCCGGGCTCTGCTGACCGTAGGTCGAAGTGGCATAGATCGGTACCATCACCGCGCCCGTCGTCGGGTCGTGGCTCTGGCCGCCATGGATGGTGCGCGTCGAAAAGGCGAGGCGGTTTTTGCCCGATACGGTGGCTTTGACGGTCATCGGGCGCGCCTCAGATGGTTGATCAGGTCGATGCGTGTTATCAGGCCGATGAATTCGTCGCCGTCGAAGACGATGGCGACCTCGTTGCGATCGAAGACCGGCAGCAACGCGTCCAGCGTCTGGCTGGCTTGCAGCGTGTGCAGGGTAGAGGTCATAGCCGTACTGACCGGGGCCCTGAAGCGGTCCCAGCGGCTGTCATAGGGGCCTTCGACCTTGGCGAGGATATCGCTTTCGTCGATGATGCCGACGAGCTTGCCCTCGTCCAGCACCGGCAGCTGCGAGACATCCGATCGGCGCATGCGGCCATAGGCGTTGAGCAGGCTTTCGTCCGGGCCGACGGACACGACATCGCCGGTGCGGAGCGTGCGCATGACCAGGTCGCGCAGATCGCCATGCTGCTCCTGCTCGGCCAGGCCCTGCTCGACCAGCCAGAAATCGTCGAAGACTTTCGACAGGTACTTGTTGCCGCTGTCGCAGACGAAGGTAACGACGCGCTTCGGCACGGTCTGCTCGCGGCAATAGCGAAGCGCTGCCGAAAGCAGCGTACCGGACGACGAGCCGGCGAGAATGCCTTCCTTCGAAAGCAGGTCGCGCACCGCAAGCATGCTCTGCTTGTCGGGGATGGAATAGGCCTTCCTGACCAGCGACAGATCGGCATTGGGCGGCACGAAATCCTCGCCGATGCCTTCGACGGTCCAGCTTCCGGCCTCTACCATCTTGCCGGTCTTGATCAACGGGGCCAGCACCGAGCCGACCGGATCGGCCAAAATCATCTCGGTCTTCGGCGAGACTTTCGCAAAATAGCGGCCAAGTCCGGTCAGCGTGCCGCCGGAGCCGACGCCGACGACCACCGCATCGACATCGCCTCCGAGCTGTTGAAAGATTTCCGGCCCGGTCGTGGTTTCGTGGGCCAGCGGATTGGCCGGGTTGGCAAACTGGTTGGCGTAGAAGGCGCCGGGCAACTCGGCGGCGATCTTTTCGGCCATGTCCTGATAATATTCGGCATGGCCCTTGCCGACATCGGAACGCGTCATGCGCACTTCCGCGCCGAGCGCCCGCAGATGCTGGATTTTTTCGCGCGACATCTTGTCGGGCACGACGAGGATGATGCGGTATCCCTTGGGGATGCCGACCTGGGCGAGACCAAGACCGGTATTGCCGGCGGTCGCCTCCACGATCGTCCCGCCGCGTTTCAGTTTGCCCTGTTTTTCGGCGGCGGCAATCATCGACAGCGCGATGCGGTCCTTGATCGAGCCGCCGGGATTCTGGCTTTCGAGCTTGATGAACAGCCGGCACTTGCCGATGTCGAATTTGGTCAGCTCGACGACCGGCGTCTGCCCGATCAGGTCGAGAACCGAGGCATAGGGCGGGCGCAGGCGGGACGATGCATCGTCCGGTGCCACGATCTTGTGCTTGCTCATGTCAGATGCTCCGTTGCCAGAATGAGCAACCGCCCTGGAAGACGGCAACCTACCGTCTTTTCCAGCCGTTTGCAGTTGGAAAGAAGATAGATCGTGCCAATCCGGCCGCCAGCAGGGGAATGGAATTTCGCGAAAGCTTCGTCGGGCGGGGCCTCTAGGTAGGGCAAAGGATTTGCAGAACCTGCCTGGGACTAAACGCACCATCTCGTTCGTTGCGGCCGCCGATTCCGCCATGCTACCCGGCGCTGGGCGAACAGCAATGCAAGGAACGGCCGATGAAGATTCTTGCCTATGACAATTTCAGGCCCGGCGTCGCGCTCGACGATTTGCGGCCTTATCTGCGCGACGAAGTTTCGAATGTCTGGCGGCTCTGGAAGGCGGGGATCGTGCGCGAGAATTATGCGCGCGCCGATATTGGCGGCGTCATCATCGTCTTCGAGCTCGATAGCGTCGCGGAAGCGCGGCGCTACACCGAGGACTTCCCGCTGTCAAAGGCCGGGCTGCTGGAATGGCACTTCATCGCCTTCGACGCGCCATTGCCGCTTGAATTCCTGTTCGATCCGACGGTCGATATCGCCAAGCCATGGGACCGGACGGCGGCATGATCCGGGCGAGCGACGGGATCGAAATCCCGGCCAGCCTGGCTGAGTGGTGCGATCCGCGCCGCACGGCGCTGGTGGTCTACGACATGCAGGTCGGCATCTGTCGCCAGGTGGCCGGCGCCGCGACCATCGTCGAGTGTACCGGCACGGTGCTGGAAGCGGCGCGCGGGGCCGGAATGCGGGTGGCGTTCACGCGCCATCTGTCGCTGCCGCGCAAATGGATGGGCGCGACGCAGCTGCGCACCGCCATGGCCTGGCAGCGGTGCGACAGCCCCGACACGGTCGAGCCGTGGTTCCCGCGCGACGCCGAAGCGACGCGGATCGTGCCCGAGCTGGAACCCCGCGATGACGAGGCGGTGTTCGACAAGCTCACGATGTCGGCCTTCGATTCCACCGCGCTCGGCTTTGCCTTGCGCGATTGCGGCGTGCGCACGATAGCGCTCGCTGGCATCGCCATGGAGATCGGCATCGAGCCGACCGTTCGCCAGGCGACCGACAATGGCTTTGTCGCCATGGTAATCGAGGACGCCTGTGGCTTCGGCAACCGCGAAGCGCGCGACCGCTCGATGGCGACGCTACGCTTCCTCGGCGAAGCCGTCGTCACCGACGTCGCAAGCTTCTGCAGCGCGCTTGCCGGCGCGGGTTGAGGGCAGTCGGCTTGCCGGCGCGACCCACAGTTTCACGGGAACGCCGAACCGCTCTATGCCTTTGTTTTCAGGCAATTGCAGATGGAAAAACCGCTCCGCGCTTTCCCGGAATTGATCTAGGTGGTGGCTGCGCTATCGGTGCGAAAACGCACGCCCTCAGCGCGGCCATGCACGCTGCCCCAGTCATAGAGTGCCTGGAGCGCAGCGGCGAGATCACCGCCGCGACCGGTCAAGGCGTAGCGCCCCTTGCCGTCGGGCGACGTCTCGAGCGTGACGAAGCCGATCTCGACAAGCTCGGCCAGGCGCTGCGTCAGCATCTTGTCCGAGAGTGAGGGGATCAGCCGGCGCAGGTCGGAATAGCGCATCGGCTGTTCCTTGATGCGCGCCAGGATCACCGTCTTCCATTTGCCGCCGAGCGCGTCGAGCGCGAACTCGACCGGACAGCCGTAGAGTCTTCCGCGTTGGGTCATGCGCCATGGTAGGCAAGGCACGGTGACCACGAAAGCAGAATTTGCCCGGCCATCTGGCCAGGGTCGCGGCTCACGGCCTGGCTGGCTACAAAATCCATGGAGGAGAACGAAGACGTGCGTGCGCGACATCAATCCGGTCGATGCGAGACGGCCGAAACGTGTGGCGTCATCGCCTGGCTGTCTCGACCACCACGGGCTGGCCGGTCGGCTTCTGGTGGAGCGAGCTCCCGCACCCTGGTTCGCCTTCACCGAATGCGGCTCTGCGGTCGAGATCTTTTCACCCGACGACAGCGGTCTTGCATCCGAGATCGCGTCAAGACAGAGGCGCCCTCATCCGAGCAAGCGCTTGCTCAGCCGCGCGCACTGCACGCGAATATCGGGAATGGCGTCGATTTCGAAGAAGGTGCCGCGCGTCAGTGGCCCGACGGCGAGGATCTTGGCGGATACCGTGCCGTCGCCGGCGATGACCTCGCAGTTCGCGGTCACGTCGAGGCCGAGGCGCAGCGGATCCGGCCGTGCCAGCCCACGCTCGACCAGCGACCGCACCACGCTGTTCGAGGTGGTCGAGATGTCCCTGGCGATGCCTGTGCAATCATAGATGCGGGTGACGTCGAACCTTTCGAGTCGCTGCGTGTGGCGGGACTGGACCTGTACGCTGAAGCCGTCGCCGGCGGCGATCTCGACGACGCGCCCGGCGACAAGGCGGATGCGGCCCGCTTGCACCGCCTCGGCAACGCGGGCGTAGACTTCAGGCGCCATGCGGTGGCGGTGGATGTCCCACCAGGCTTTGGTGTGCTCGACGAAGCGGCGCTTGGCCGAGGACGGCCAGTTCTGCCAGATCTTCTGGTTGAAGGGTCTCAGACCGTCGACGACGTCGCGCCAGTCGATGCCGGCCTTCTGGTTTTCCCGGATCAGGTCGCGGAACCAGCCGACGAAATAGGAAAGCTGGGTGCCGAGCGGAATGTCGGCAACGTCGAGCTTGATCGGATTGCCCTTGCGATGCGGCGAAGGCAGCAGGCCGCGCCGCGACACCGCGACGATCGCGCCGCGGTGGCCGCGCTGCTCGAGCGACAGGAAGGCATCGACCATGCTCAAGCCGGTGCCCAGCACCAGGACTCGGGCTTCGGGGTCGAGCGCAGTGTCCGCCTCGGATCCCATCCTGATCGCATGCCCCTGCCCCGCCCCCGGCTCTTCGTCATGCCCGGTGGCGAGCACGGCAAGATGCGCGACCACGCTGGTGCCATTGGCCAGCGCCACTTCGACGCCTGACGCGGTCGGCGAGATCGACAGGCTCTCCTCGCGGATCAGGCGCAGCCGGCCCGTCTGCTGCTCACGCGCCTCGAGCTCGTCGAGGAGCTCCTTGAGATAGCGGGCGTAGACGCTGCGCGGCGCATAGACCGGCGCCTGTTCCGGCGTTGCCAGGCCGCGTTCAAGCAGCCAGCGCGAGAAATTGCCGGGATCGTCGGCATAGGCGCTCATGCCCGACGCGCTGACATTCAGCACATGTGCCGACAGCAGCGTTGAATAGGCCATGCCTTGCCCAAAATGAGGGCGTTTTTCGATCAAGCTGACACGTAGATCGGGATTGGGCGACTTCAGCAGATGCGCGGCAAGCACGACGCCGCTGGCGCCGCCACCGACAATGATGATCGAACTTGGCGTAGCGCGCACGGTCATGCGCACACCAGCTGTCCTGGCGATCGTCGCCGGCTCAGGAGAGATTGGTTCAGGCTTGGATTTTCAACGCCGCCGAAAAATCCTCGTCGCCGGCGATGTCGCGCATTTCGGCGAGGCTGCGCTGGTCCAGCACCTCGGCGATGGCCTGCCGGACCTCCAGCATCAGGTGTCGGACTTGGCATGTCGCCTCGTTGCAGTCTTCGCAGCGCTGATACTGGGTGCGGCTGGCGCAAGGAATGGGGGCAAGCGGTCCGTCGAGCACGCGCACGACGTGGCCGACCTTGATCTCGTCCGCCGGGCGTGCCAGCCGGTAGCCGCCCTCCTTGCCCTTGCGGCTCTGAACGAAACCGGCATTGCGCAATTCGCCAAGGATGGCATCGAGGAACTTCTTCGGAATATTGTTTCCTGTGGCGATGTCGTTGACGAAGGCGAGCTGTCCAACCGGCAGGCGCGCCAGATGGACGAGCGCCTTGAGGCCGTATTTACCTTTTTTCGTGAGCATAACCCGAACGTTTCTCTGTCATGCGATGGCGCAAGGCCACCGGTTGCGAAACGCCTGGCGTGCCTCCCCGCCGCGTCCAAGCTGTCACTACAGATAAATTCTAGTGACATGATATACAAGCCGAGAAACGTTGATTTTGCTTCGTTTTCACGCCGCAATGGCCATTTTGGCCGGGGCTTGTGCTCTTGGAAGCACAGAAGCCGCCGCCAATGGCGCACCGCCAAACTGGCCGGCGGCAGGAATGTCCCCATTGGCGAGAATACCGACAGCAGCTTCTGCCCCTGAATTTGAAGGCCAAAGCATGCCGCGCGCGGCAACAAGGAGGGTGGCGTCGCTCATCGTCCTCTCCAATCCTTCAATGTCGATAAGGATACTAGACTTAACCGCGAACACAGGGAACTTGTTTCCAATTTCTTGGCTATTCACAGCACGGGTTTGCCGATGCAGGGGCGAAAACGGGAAATCCTTGTTGCGCGCATGGACGACGTGGAAGCGGTTCCCGGGCAAGGATGATGGTTCTCACCCGGGCCGTCACCCAGAAGCGCGCGAACTGCCATAGCCAGATGACTTTTTCTAACAAGACCGAACCGATTGGAAGGATTTAACTCTACCAGGACGATAGAGTTAGGTGACTATGAAACGCAATCCGGGTTTTTCTCGTTTTTCAAGGAGCCTTTCATGTCCACCATTTCGCGACGTATCGTTCTCTTGTCCTCGGCGGCCTTGGCTGGTGCGGCCTTTCTCGGCCCAGCCGATGCGCAGGACCTCAAGATCACTATCGGCTACCAGACGGTCGTCGAACCCTCGAAGGTGCCGCAGGCCGACGGCGCCTATGAGAGCGCGACCAAGGCGACAATCGACTGGCGGAAATTCGATTCCGGCGCCGACGTGATCGCGGCGATCGCTTCCGGTTCGGTCGACATCGGTTATGTCGGCTCGAGCCCGCTGGCGGCGGCGGCGAGCCACGAGCTTCCCATCCAGACAATCTTCATTGTCGGGCTGATCGGCGAATCCGAAGCCCTTGTCGCCCGCAACGGCGCCGGCATCGAGAAGGCCGCCGACCTTGCCGGCAAGAAGGTGGCGGTGCCCTTCGTTTCGACGACGCATTACAGCCTGCTTGCCGCGCTGAAGCATGAGGGTGTCGACCCGAAGTCGGTCGATATTCTCAATCTGCGGCCGCCGGAGATCGCGGCGGCATGGGCGCGCGGCGACATCGACGCCGCCTATGTCTGGGATCCGGCACTCGGCCAGATCAAGACTTCGGGCAAGGTCGTGCTGGATTCCTCGCAGGTCGCCGCCTGGGGCGCGCCGACCTTCGACGCCTGGATCGTGCGCACCGACTTCGCCGAAAGGAACCCGGAAGCGGTGCGCGACTTCGTCAAAGTGACGGGCGCGGCCTATGCCGAGTTCCTGGCCAAGCCGGACGTCTGGTCGGTGACGTCGCCGCAAGCGGCGAAGATCGCCACGATCACCGGGGCCAAGCTGGAGGACGTGCCGCAACTATTGAGGGGCTATGTCTTCCCGACGCTCGAGGAGCAAGCCTCGGACAAGTTCCTCGGTGGCGGCACGGTCAAGGCGGTCGAGGCGACATCGGCCTTCCTCAAGGAGCAGGGCAAGATTGACGCCGTGCTGCCGGATTATTCGAAATACGTGTCGTCGAAATATGTCAGCGAAGCGCTTGCCTCGAACTGACGCCAACGCGCGCGGTTCTCCTTCCCTGACGCCGCGTGCTCCCTGCCCCGAACCGCTTGCGAGGAGCGGCTTCGGGGCAGACAGATTCGGAATATCGGCGAGGTTCCCATGACGCATCTCGTGCTCGACAAGGTCTCGGTCCACTATGACGGTCAGCCGGCGCCGGCGGTCGAAAATGTGTCGATTGAGATCGCCAAGGATGACTTCGTTGTCCTGGTCGGCCGCTCAGGCTGCGGCAAGACCTCGTTGCTCAACGTCGCTGCGGGCCTGGTCGAGCCTGTGCGCGGACGCGCCACGATTGGCGGCAGGCCGATCACGGCGCCAGGTTCTGACCGCGCCGTCGTGTTCCAGAACGACGCGCTGTTTCCGTGGCTGACCGCGCGGGAAAATGTCGCCTTTGCGCTCAGGCTGCGCGGTGTCAGGGCCGCCGAACGGGCGCGGACTGCCGACGACCTTCTGGCGCTGGTGAAACTCGACGGCGCCGGCGACAAGCGCATCTGGGAGCTTTCCGGCGGCATGCGCCAGCGCGTCGGCCTGGCCCGGGCGCTGGCGGCCGAACCGCAATTCCTGCTGCTCGACGAGCCGCTGGGCGCACTCGATGCGCTGACCCGGGAACGCATGCAGACGACGCTGCTCGATCTGTGGACGGCAAGCCAGGTCGGCGTGCTGATGGTCACGCACGGCATCGACGAAGCGCTGGTTCTTGCCACCCGTATCATTGTGCTCGCTCCCGGCCCTGGCCGGGTGGTGTGGAGCTTCGAGACCGGCTTCAGCCGGCGCTATGCAGCCGGCGAGGCCATTCGCAGCATCAAGGCCGATCCCGCGTTTGTGGCGGCGCGCAGCGAACTGACCGACGCGATCTTCGAAGGAGAGGCGGCGTGACCATTTCCTCCTACACCGAGCGGCCGCAGCGCTCCAATATCGACGACGGAGCCGACGCACTGTCGGTGCCATGGTCGCGGCCGCCGCCGAGACGCAGCCGCGTTTCGGCCCGCATGGTCAGCGCAATCACCATTCTGGTGGTGCTGGCGGCGTGGACGGTATCGGCCCGCCTGCAATTGGTGTCGCCGGTTTTCCTGCCGTCGCCCGTGGCAGTCTGGAACAAATTTGTCCTCGTCGCCCGTGACGGCTTTGTCGACGCGACGCTCGCCCAGCATATTGCCGCCAGCCTGTGGCGGGTGTTTGCAGCGCTGATCGCGGCCGTTTTCGTCGGCGTTCCCATCGGGCTGGCGATCGGCGTCAGCACGATCGGGCGCGGCATCTTCGATCCGCTGCTCGAATTCCTGCGGCCGATCCCGCCGCTCGCCTATCTGCCGCTGATCATTATCTGGTTCGGCATTGGCGAGCCGTCCAAGATCCTGGTGATTGCCATTGCCATGCTGGCGCCAGTTGCGCTGTCGACGGCATCGGGTGTTCGCGGCGTATCGAAGGACCGCATCAATGCAGCGCGCTCACTTGGCGCCACGCGGCGCCAAGTGATCAGGCAGGTGATCCTACCCAGCGCGCTGCCCTCGATCCTGACCGGTCTGCGCATCGCGCTTGGCGCCGGCTGGTCGACGCTTGTCGCCGCCGAGCTGGTGGCCGCGACGCGTGGGCTTGGCTTCATGATCCAGTCCGCTGCCCAGTTCCTCGTCACCGACGTGGCGGTGATGGGCATCCTGGTGATCGCGGCCATTGCCTTCGTGCTCGAATTCATCATCCGCAGGATCGAGCGGGTGCTCGTCCCGTGGGCGGGGCGGGAGTAACCGGACCGGAGACGTGACGATGCCCCATTCCACCGCTGTACTGTTTGCGCATTTCGGCCATTGGCTCCGCCTGATCAAGGCCGGAGACAAACAGCCGCCTGACGGCGAACGCAAAACGCCGACGCCGGTGCATCTGGACGCGGAGCGCAACCGCCTGCCACCGCGCGACGAAAGTTTCTACTGGGGCTGGCAATACTGGTCGCGGTGAGCGGCCGCCACGGGTCCGCTGTGTGCTGCTCCGGCGAATGCCTGAGGATCGACCCCTGCTCAAACGCGCGAGCGGTTCGCCCAGGCCAGCCCCGCCAAGCCAACCAGCGCGGTGACGATGCCGGCATACAGCCATTGCGACTGGCCGGTCATGAAGCTGCCCTGGACCCAACCGATGCCTTGCAATGACCACAGCACGCCGATGGCGAGCACAATCAAGGCCAGCAGATTTTTGATCAATCTCATCGTTGCAAACTCCTTTTCAAAGTCGATCGCCAGCCGTGCCCTCGTACCGGTGGAAGAGCGAAAAGAAGCGGTTCGGTCACGCCAACTTCTACTTAGATGCTAACCTCTGATCCTGCGCAAGACATGCGGAGATCGGTGCAAAGATCATCAAGGAAGCTGTGCCGCTCTGCGGCAAATCTCTGACAAATTGTTTCGCGCCGACTCCAAACGTGTAACATTGCCATGGAACCGACAGATCATTGCCGCATTTGCTGCCTCATTCGCCCCTAACCGCCGCGGGTCTGTCAACGGAGCCAGTCCCCAACACATGAACAAAAGCAACCGGACCGCGCTCGTCGCGGCCATGATCGCGGCTGGCCTGATGGTCGGCGCATCCACTGCCAGCGCCGCCGCGCAGTGCGGCCGTGCCTCCTGGTACTCACTGCATTCCAGAACCGCTTCCGGTGAACGCATGAACCCGTCGGCGCTGACCGCAGCGCATCGCAGCCTGCCGTTCGGCACCAAGCTGAAGGTGACCAACCGCAACAATGGCCGCAGCGTCGTCGTGCGTATCAACGACCGCGGCCCGTTTATCAGGGGCCGGATGCTCGATCTGTCGAAGGGCGCCGCCAGCCAGCTTGGCTTCATCAGCTCGGGCCACACCGCTGTCTGCATGGCACGGGTCTAACGGCCGCCACGGCCGGACACCGCCTCCGACGCTCGTCCCCAATAGCCGTGCTGCTTGCCAGGCCTTCGCAGGTGCACACTGAGCCGGCTGTTGCCGTTCCAGGCGGATTCTCAACGCCTTGGACGAAAGAACGAGGATAAATCACGCAAGTTGACGTATTGCATCGCAGCAGATTGTTGCTAACTTCCCCGCAAGGCATTCAAGGCTCGGCGCTGCTCGTCGGCCCTTCGATCGCAGTCGGCAGCGGGGTTCTCGATGTTCTACCAGCTCTACGAACTGAACCACGCCGCCTTGCAGCCGGCGCGCCTCTATGCCGATGCGGTGCGCCTGTTCTACTCCAATCCGCTCAATCCGGTCTCACACACGTCCTGGGGCCGCTCGGTTGCGGCAACGGCCGAACTGTTCGAGCGCACGACGCGCCGCTACGGCAAGCCGCAATTCGGCCTGACCAAAACCGTGGTCGACTGGAAAACCGTCGAGGTCAGCGAACGCACCGTCTGGTCGCGGCCGTTCTGCAACCTGGTCCGTTTCGAGCGCGCGGTTCCGGCTGGGCGCCGGCCGGATCCGAAGCTGTTGATCGTCGCGCCGATGTCGGGCCACTACGCGACGCTGCTGCGCGGCACGGTGGAGGCGATGCTGCCCTATGCCGACGTGCATATCACCGACTGGGTCGACGCCCGCATGGTGCCGCTGGCCGACGGCAGCTTCGATCTTGACGACTATATCGACTACATCGTCGACATGCTGCATGCGCTGGGCCCCGACACCCATGTGATGGCGGTGTGCCAGCCTTCGGTGCCGGTGCTGGCGGCGGCGGCACTGATGGAAGCCAAGGGCGATCCGTTCGTGCCCTCGACGATGACGCTGATGGGCGGGCCGATCGACACGCGCCGCAATCCGACGGCGGTCAATCTGCTGGCGCAGGAAAAGGGCATCGACTGGTTCCGCGACAACGTCATCATGCGCGCGCCCTGGCCGGTGCCGGGCTTCGGCCGCGAGGTCTATCCTGGCTTCCTGCAGCTTTCGGGGTTCATGAGCATGAACCTCGACCGCCACATCATCGCCCACAAGGACTTCTTCATGCATCTGGTGAAGCATGACGGCGACAATGCCGAGAAGCACCGCGAGTTCTACGACGAATATCTGGCGGTGATGGATCTGACGGCGGAATTCTACCTGCAGACCGTCGACACCGTGTTTGTCCGCCAGGCCTTGCCCAAGGGCAAAATGACGCATCGCGGCGTGGCGGTCGACCCTTCGGCGATCCGCAATGTCGCCCTGTTCACGGTCGAGGGCGAGAACGACGACATCTCCGGACTCGGCCAGACCAAGGCGGCGCACGACCTGTGCATCAACATCCCGGCCGACAGGCACGCCCATTACATGCAGCCGGCGGTCGGCCATTATGGTGTGTTCAACGGCTCGCGCTTCCGCTCCGAAATCGTGCCGCGCATCGTTGATTTCATTACCAGCTATGGCCGTCAGAACCGCGTTGCGGTGAAGCCGAAACTGGTCCGGACCGGCAAGAAATAGGCGACCAGCGATGATGCCGCGCCCGCGACCTCGCATCAGGTCGGCCAACGCTAAAATTACCGGTTGGAACCGGTGTAGTCCATCCGAGCTGTTGCACAATAGTCGCGTTGGCGCCACGCGGGTAACCATGCCGCAAAATCAATCCATCCTCATAATTGACACGGACTGTAAATACCCCTTAACGTTTCGTTAATAACAAGGGACAAGCGGGGACAATGATTTCCTCACCAATGGCGAGAACGCTGCGCCTGTGCGCGCTGGCCGGACTTACTGTGGCGGCAGGTTGGGCCGGTTCGGCCTCGGCAGCCAGCCCGATGATAACAGGTGGCCCGACCTCGCAGCCGATCGGCCATTATGATTTCTGCAAGAGCTACGCGTCCGAATGCACGATCCGCCCGAAGGATCTGTCGCCCGCCAGCCTGACCGGCTCGCTGTGGCGCAAGCTGCTCAGCGTCACGGCAAGGGTTAACGCCGCCGTCAAGCCGGAGAGCGACTTCGACATCTACGGCAAGGACGAGGTCTGGGCCTATCCCGACAAGGGCGTCGGCGATTGCGAGGACTATGTCCTGGAAAAGCGCCGTGAGCTGAACCGGCTGGGCGTCTCGTTTTCCGATCTGCTTATGACCGTCGTGCGCAAGCCGGATGGCGAAGGCCACGCCGTGCTGACGGTGCGCACCGACAAGGGCGACTACATCCTTGACAATCTGACCGACCAGGTCCGTTCCTGGGACCAGACCGGCTATCGTTTCCTCAAGCGGCAGGCGATTGACAATACCGGCCGCTGGGTCTCGATCCGCGGCGGCCAGCAGGTTCTGGTCGGCTCGGTCCAGTAACAAGGCAGCTCATTTCGGCCGTGCCAGCGCGGCGCGGATCGACGCAATGATGCGGCGAAGCTCGGCTTCGTCGAGCTTTTCAATGTTGTCGGCCAGGAGATTGGCAAGCTCGGTCGCCGCCGGGCTAAGGCCCGACGTGTCGAGCTTGACGCGCGGATGCGAGGTTTCGGCCAGCCGCGCCAGTTCCTCGGCGTCATCCCAAATGATGTTGAAATAGCCGATGATCTTCTGGATCAGCGTCCAGCTCGGCGCACCGCGGCGGCCGTGTTCCAGCGCCGAGAGATAGGCTGCGCTGACGCCGATCGCCTTGGCCATGTCCTTCTGGCTGACGCCGCGCTCGTTTCGCAGCACGCGAAGCTTTTCGCCGAACGGGGTCACAAGCGCACCTTCATGGGTGCATCCTCATAGGTGCGTCCCTCATGGGCGTGTCCTCATGAGCGCGCCCGCCGCAAGCGGATATAGAGCGCACCCGAGCCGCCATGTTTGCGGGCGGCATGGTCGTGGCTGGAGACGAGGGGCCGGAAGGCGGGTGTCGACAGCCATGACGGTACGGCGCGCCGCAAGACGCCATCACCGCCCGACGAGGAACCCTTGCCGGTGATCACAAGGACGTAGCGGATGCCGCCGGCATGCGCCCGGCACAGGAAGGAAAACAGCAGCGAATAGGCTTCGTCCTGGGTCAGGCCATGCAGGTCGACGCGGCCCTCGATCGGCAGCCGGCCCTTCGACAGCTTGTCCAGCGTCGGTTCGTCGAGTGCGTGGGAGACATGCTGCGCCTTCGGCTTTGCGGCCGTGGCAGCATTGCCCGCGACCTGTGCCGGCGGCGGCGCCTGCCTGGTCTCGTCGATCTCCGGCCCGACGTCTGGAATTTCGACGGCGGTTTTGCCCTTCAGCGGCTTTGCCGTGCGCGCCACCAGGTTCCACAGCACCCGGTCGTCCTCGCTCAGCCTGTCGATGCGCCGGGTCATCGGCCTGCTCCTGAAACCAGCGCCCGGGGGATCAGCGCATAAAAATCGGCGGCGTTGCGGATAACGCCGGCGATCTCGCCGGCCGCATCGCCCGACCCGGCAAACAGATCGCCGCGGGCCGGCCCGGTGATCGCCGAGCCGGTGTCCTGCGCGATCATCAGCCGCCGGAACGGTTTTCCGTCGAAAGCGGTCAGCGACGGCGCATCGATATGGAAGGGCGTGCCGAACGTGTGCAGCAGCCGGTCGACGGCGATCGAGCGGCCGGGTGTCAGCGCCACCTTGGCGGCAGCGATCGGGCCGAGCTCTGGGTCGTCGACGCCCATCTCGCGGAAGAAGATGTAGGAGCGGTTGCGCCAAAGGATCTCGTCGACGCGTTCCGGATGCGCCTTGAACCAGGCACGGATCGACTGCATCGTCACTTTCTCCAGCGGGATCTCGCCTTCCTCGCTCAGGATCTGGCCCGGTCCGGTAAAGCGCTGGCCGGATTTGGCGGCATAGGTGATGCGGCGAAGCCTGCCGTCGGTCATCTTGAGCCGCGCCGCGCCCTGCACGTGAATGAAGAAGGCGTCGACCTTGTCGGCGAGCCAGGCAATTTCCAGCCTTTTTCCGGCAAGCACGCCGCACTCGATCTCGCCGCGGTCGAAATATTCGACCGGGCCGTTCGGCGTCGCACGAGCAAAGGCGAGATAAGGATCCAAGCCTGAAGGACGATTGCCGTCGTCGACGTCGACAAGATCGGCCGGGCGCGACAGCAACGGCACCGAAAACCGTTGCGTGCGTACCGGCGAGGCTTCGACCTCCGGCTCATAAAAGCCGGTGACCAGGCCGGGAGCACCATCTTCGGCATCGATACGGGCCGGCACGAAATGGCGCTCGAAAAAGCTTCGGGCCTGCAACCGATTCGCCGGCGAAACGGTGCGCGCTTCGGCATAGGCATCGGCAAAGCCATTGTAATCGACGCCGAGCGCGCCGGAGCGGTAGGGTTTGGTCAGGACATGAAAGGCCGAGCGGCGAAAGGCCTCAAAGGCAGGGAGATGGTCGTCCTCGCCCCAGCCCGGCAATTCGCCAAAGGATTTTTCGCTGAAGGCTCGAGAAAGCGACACGACAGCCTCCGCCGCCGTCCAGTTCAGTCTTCTTCTTCGGTGGCGACGAGCTTCCAGTTCGGATCGCGCGAGCGCGCGTCACGAGCGAAGGTCCAGACATCCTTGACCTCGGCGACGGTTTCGGGATCGCCGTCGATGACGGCGCCGGCCTTGTCGCGGGTCGCCGAAATCAGTTCGCTGACGATGCGCAGCGTGATGTGCGCCTCGCTGCCCTTCATCTCGGCCGAAACGATGTCGGCCTTGTCGATGCCGACGAAGGAGGACTGGATCTTTTCGGCTTTCGCCTCACGGTCGCCGATGGCCGCGACGAAGCCGTCATAGACCTCGCGCGACAAAAGGTTCTTCAGCGTTTTACGGTCGCCATCGGCGTAGGCCATGACGATCATCTCCTAGGCCATCTTGGCGCCGTCGACGAAGGTCTTCGGGTCGAAGGTCGGATCATTGTCCTTGATCGCCCGCAGGCCCCGGTTGAGATCGGTGTCGGGCTTGGCAAAGGCGTCGATCGCCGCATAGGTGTCGGCCGCCGGCTCTCCCGCCAGCCGCTTGCGCGGCAGCGAAACCACGTTCTCGGGTTTCTGGGCGGCATCCTTGTCGTTTTTGCGCGCTGCCGTATATGGATCGAAGGGTGGGCGCTCGTTGCCCGTGCGTCGGCCAAGCACGTTGCGCAGCTGGAAGAAGATCACCACCGCCGCAATCAGAAAGAAAATCGTGCCGAAGTCGAAGAAGCCCATATCTTGCGCCGATCAATCCCTGCTTTGGCCGGACCAGCGGCCAAGCAAGGGCCGCGATCACATAGCGTTCAGTATCCAAAGCATATAGAACGCATGGCGCAATCATTCAAATCAAAGGCAGCCATACCTATCTAACAGCTCTGGTGCCAGCGGCGATTGCTCGCCGGCCGGCAAAACATCGAAAACGATCGGTCAAGATTTGCGTATCTCGCTGCTTCCCCTGTTCATTCTGGCGCTTCCGCTGCTGGAGATAGCCGGTTTCGTTATTGTCGGCCGCCAGGTCGGCGCGCTGGCGACAGTCGGCTTGGTGCTGGCCTCGAGTGTCGCCGGCGCCTTGCTCCTTCGACACCAGGGTTTTGGCGTCATGGCCAGGGTCCGTGCCGAAATGGATGCCGGGCGTGATCCGAGCGGCCAGCTTGCGCATGGCGCCATGATCGTGCTGGCAGCGATCCTTTTGATCATCCCCGGCTTCATCTCGGATATTTTCGGCCTTCTGCTGTTCCTGCCGCCGGTGCGCGATCTTGCCTGGCGGATGCTGAAAGGCCGCATCGTGCTGGCAACCGATTTCAGCAGTGGTTTGCGGGCAAGGCAACGCGGCAAGACCATCGATCTCGACGACGGCGACTATTCGCGGGCCGACGACCATACGCGCGGACCGGGTTCTCCCTGGCGCCGCCTCAAGGACGAGTAGCTGCAAGGCAACCGGCGTCTTTTGCAAACTTGTCTTGTCGGGCCGGCCATGATAGCGAACGCCCGAATTTCAATCCGGTCAGCAACGCTGCCCAGGCAAAAGGACCACAGCTTATGGCCAGCAACGACGACGCGCCGACCGGCGCAGCCAACGGTAATGGAAATGCGGCGCAGCCTTCGCTCAACGTGCTTGCGCAATATGTGAAGGACCTGTCCTTCGAAAGCCCGGGCGCACCGAACTCGCTGCGCGGCCGCGACAAGGCTCCGGGCATCGCCATCAATGTCAACGTCAACGCCAATCCGCTTTCCGACAAGCAGTTCGACGTCAATTTGACGCTGAACGCCAAAGCGTCGTTCGACCAGGAAGTGCTGTTCAATGTCGAACTGGTCTATGGCGGCGTCTTCTCCATCAGCGGCTTCCCGCAGGAGCACATGCTGCCGATCCTGTTCATCGAATGCCCGCGGCTGCTGTTCCCGTTCGCCCGGCAGATCATCGCCGAGGCAACACGCAATGGCGGCTTCCCGCCGCTGATGCTAGACCCGATCGATTTCGCGCAGATGTTCCAGCAGAAGTTGGCCGAGGACCAGGCTGCCGCCAAGGTCAAGGTGAGCTAAAGCGGTTGTCTCGCTTGAGTGTGGAAAACCCGGCCTTGCGCCGGGTTTTTTGTTTGAGACGCCGGCGGGACAAGTACCCCCCTCTGGCCTGCCGGCCATCTCCCCCTCAAGTGGGGAGATCGGACTTCACGTCAGCCTTCGCCAATCCTTCATCGCCGCAGGAATGAGCGAGGCGCTGGGTCTGCCAATCTCCCCCCCTTGAGGGGGAGATGTCCGGCAGGACAGAGGGGGGCGCGAAGGATCACTCCGGTCAAAATCACTATGCCGCGGAACTCGCTTCCGGGACGACCCGCAGCCACAGCGCCTTTTCGCCCAATGTGCCAACCATGCCTGCGTGTGCTGTGCGCTCGGCGTCGGTCAGGCGCGCGGGCAAGGCGATCGGCCGCACGCCGATCGAAATATCGATGTCGTCGACATTCTGCCTGCCGCCCGCCGGAGTCAGGATGCTGTCGAGGATGAGGCTTGCCTGCTTGCCGCCGATGAGCTCGATATAGACCTCGGCCAGCAATTCCGAATCGAGCAGCGCGCCGTGCTTGGTGCGGCGGCCGTTGTCGATGCCGTAGCGGCGGCAGAGCGCGTCGAGCGAATTGGGGCCCATCGGATGCTTGCGGCGCGCCAGCGCCAGCGTGTCGACGATCCGTCCCGGATCGATGGCCGGATGACCAAGCCGGCCGAATTCGAGATTGAGGAAGCCGATGTCGAAGCCGGCATTGTGCGCGACCAGCTTGGCGCCGTCGATGAAGGCCAGAAACTCCTCGGCGATCTCCATGAAAGTCGGCTTGCCCTGAAGATCGGCGGCGCTGATGCCGTGCACGGCCTGCGCCTCGTGATGGATCTGGCGGCCTTGCGGGTTGATATATTTGTGGAAGGTTCGGCCGGTCGGGAAGCGGTTGACCAACTCGACGCCGCCAAGCTCGATGACGCGGTCCTCGCGCGCGTCGAGGCCGGTGGTTTCCGTATCGAAGATGATCTCACGCATCGAATCAGTCCACTGGTTCCGGCATCATTCTAGCCGAATCACACCAGGAACAAAATGGCAACAAGTAATGTGAGTCTGCAAGCCTCTTAACCAGGCCTGGCTGCCTTATCCACGACTAGTTCGGCGATGATGGCCTTGACGGCCGCGCGAGCGGCGTCAAAACCCTGACCGGTGTCGATGACGAAGTCGGCGCGCCGGCGCTTTTCGGCGTCGGGAACCTGCCTGGCCAGGATCGACGCCAGTTTCTCCTCATTCATGCCCGGCCGCGCCAGCACGCGGGCGCGCTGGACTTCAGGCGGCGCGGTGACGACCACGACCTTGTCGACGCGATCGCGGCCGCCGGTCTCGAACAGCAGCGGTATATCGAGCACGGCAAGCGGCGCGCCGGCGGCACGATGTTCAGCCAGGAACGCATCGGCATCGGCACGGACCAGCGGGTGGATGATCGCTTCCAGCCGTTTCAGCGCGGGGGCGTCGCCGAGCACCCGCTCCGCCAGTGCCGCGCGGTCGACCGCACCGGATCTGGTGGTGCCGGGAAAGGCCGCCTCGACCAAGGGCGCGGCCTTGCCGGCATAAAGGCGATGCACAGCCTCGTCGGAATCATGGACCGGCACGCCGGCTTCGGCAAACATCTTGGCCGTGGTCGATTTGCCCATGCCGATCGATCCGGTGAGGCCGAGCACGATCATTTTATCGCGCCGATATCGGCGATGATCATTTGCCGCAGTTCGGCGGTGACTTCTGGCCTGATGCCGAACCAGCGCTCGAAGCCGGGCACCGCCTGGTGCAGCAGCATGCCGAGCCCATCGACGGTTCTCAGGCCGCGCGCTTTGGCCGCGGCAAGCAGCGGCGTCTCCAGCGGCACGTAGACGATGTCGGTGACGATGGCGCCGTCCGGCAGTCTGCGGGGATCGGCGGACAGGCCTTCATTGCCATGCATGCCGAGCGCTGACGTGTTGACCAGCAGGCCGGCATCTTCGAGCAATTCGCCGGTCGCCGCCATGCCATGGGCGGAGACGCCGGCACCGAAGCGGTCGCGCAGCTCCTGCGCCCTCGCAAGCGTCCGATTGACGATGCGGATGTCGCTGATGCCGCGCTGCTTCAGCGCATGAATAACCGCGCGAGCGGCGCCACCGGCGCCGAGCACCACGGCGCGGCCGTTGGCCGCCCAGCCCGGTGCATATTCGTCCAGATTGGCGGCAAAGCCATGGGCGTCGGTGTTGCCGCCGCACAATTCGCCATCCTCGAACCACAGCGTGTTGACCGCACCGATCTGTTCGGCGTCGGCGTCACGCCGCTTGGCCAAAGCGAAGGCGGCTTCCTTGTGCGGGATGGTGACGTTGCCGCCGCGATAGCCTTGTGCCTGCAGCGTCTGCAGGAATTCGGCAAACGCCTCTGGTGCAACGTCGATGGCCTCGTAGACGCCGCCGATGCCGTATTTCGCCAGCCAGTAGCCGTGGATCTTCGGAGACCTGGAATGCGCGATCGGGTGGCCCGTGACAAACGCCTTTTTCGTGGCCTCAGCCATCGATCGCCCCGAACTCACGCAGCTTGGCCAGCACCGGCAAAAGTGGCAGGCCGACAATAGTAAAATAGTCGCCTTCGATTTTTTCGAACAGCTGGATGCCTTCGCCTTCGATCTGGTAAGCGCCGACGCTGGACAACGCCTTGGCGCCGACGCGCGCAAGATGGCGGCCGATGAAGGCCGGATCGAGCTTGCGCATGGTCAGGCTGGCGATGCCGACATGCCGCCACAGAACCTGGCCGTCACGGCCGAGCACGACGGCGCTGTTGAGATGATGCGTCTTGTCCGACAGCGCCAGCAGATGACGGCGCGCTCCTTCCATGTCGGCCGGCTTATGGAACAGCTCGTCGCCGAGCGACAGCGTCTGGTCGCAGCCGAGCACTAGGGCGCCGGGCTTGCGCTCGCTGACGTCGGTGGCCTTGGCTTCGGCGAGCACCAGGGCGACGTCCTCCGGCGACACGCCACTATTCTGCAGCGGCGCCTCGAGCGCGCGCTCATCGACAGAAGCCGGAACCGCTTCGACAGTGACGCCGGCATTGACGAGCAGCGCCTTGCGGAACGGGCTGCCCGAGGCAAGGATGATTTTTTCAGCCATTTTTTTCGCCTGATCTTCCCTTCTCCCCTTGTGGGAGAAGGTGGATTGGCGCGCAGCGCCAAGACGGTTGAGGGGTGCTGGACGGAATGCAGGTGATGCCAAGCTGGAACACCCCTCATCCGACCGAGCTTCGCTCGGCCACCTTCTCCCACAAGGGGAGAAGGTAAGGACCACCCACAGCACAAGCGCCCAAACCCTAGCGCGTCTTGCCGCGCAGGGCAACGATGGCCGCCGCCGTCTCCTCGATCGAACGGCGGCTGACGTCGATCATCGGCCAGCCGTGCCGCGTGCATATCTGGCGGGCATAGGTGAGCTCTTCGGCGATCGCGGCACGGTCGACATAGTCGGTCGGCTCATAGGCGCTGGTGCCGAGAATGCGGTTCTGCCGGACTTGCGATATGCGTTCGGCGGTGGCGACCAGGCCGACGATCAGCGGCCTCCTGGCATTGACCAGGATTTCGGGCACCGGCACGCCGAGCACGATCGGGATGTTGGCGGTCTTGATGCCGCGATTGGCGAGATAGATGCTGGTCGGCGTCTTCGAGGTGCGGGAGATGCCGACGAGCACGATGTCGGCATCGTCCATATTGGCCGGCAGCTGACCATCGTCATGCTCCATGGTGAAGTTGAGCGCGTCGATGCGGCGGAAATATTCGGCGTTCAGCACATGCTGGGCGCCGACGCGTCGGCCGGCAGGCGTGCCGAGATAGGACTGGAACACCGTCAGCACCGGCTCCAGCACCGAGACGCAAGGCAGGCCCATGGCCGCACAGCGTTCGTCGATGCCGCGGGCAAGCTTCTGGTCGACCACCGTGTAGAGGATGATGCCCGGCTCCTCCTCGATGTCCTCGAACACCTTCGTCACCTGCTTTTCGGTGCGGATGAGCGGGTAGATATGTTCGATGGCGCGCGCATCCTTGTATTGCGCGGAAGCCGCGCGGCCGGCGGCCAGCAGCGTTTCGCCGGTGGCGTCGGAAATCAGGTGAAGATGAAAGAAGCTCTGCGGTTTGTTCACAGGATACATTCCAGGCTGTGGGCCGATGTGGATAAGCCGGGCGGAAAACTCGGCCACCGCAAAGCGACTGTATCAGATGCCGGTTTGTCCACAATTCGATGTGCTGTCGGCTTCTCCGGGCGGTTGGGGACAAGTCCGGGGACGGAGCTTTTTGCCTTCGCTTCATCCACAGGGGCAATTTCCCTGGCCTGGCGGCAACGCATTGACTTCAGTCGTAAATTCGCGGTTTTCCACAAAGTCCTGCAATCCCGTTGGAGAAGCGCGCGACAATATGCTGGCTGGTCTTTTCGAGGGCAAAGCGGGACAGGAGACAACCACCACAACCAACAGACTCTTAGAATCATAAGATTCCTAAAAATAGAATATTTAATTATAGGGAAGCCTGGAAAGGCGAGCGCTCAATGCCTCAAGACCGGATCGTGCTGGACGTGTTGAGAGGCAAAGCGGCGTTTCCGCCGCCGCTCTGGATGATGCGCCAGGCCGGCCGCTATCTGCCGGAATACCGGGAGACGAGGAGACGGGCCGGATCCTTCCTCGATCTTTGCTACGACCCGGATCTCGCCGTCGAAGTGACGCTGCAGCCGATCGAACGCTTCGGCTTCGATGCATCGATCCTGTTTTCCGATATTCTTGTCGTGCCGCATGCGCTTGGCCGCGACGTGCGCTTCGAGGAAGGACGCGGCCCGCTGCTGACGCCGATCACGGCTGCGGAAATTGCGGCTCTCGACGGCGAAACGTTTCACGTGAATCTCGAGCCGGTCTACGAGACGGTGCGGCGGTTGCGCGCCAGACTGCCTGATGAAACGACGCTGATCGGCTTCTGCGGTGCGCCCTGGACGGTGGCGACCTACATGATTGCCGGCCACGGTACGCCCGACCAGGCGCCGGCCAGGCTGTTCGCCTATCGCGAGCCGGCGGCCTTTCTTAGGCTGCTGAAGGTGCTCGCCGATCATTCGGCTGCCTATCTGATCCGCCAGATCGAGGCCGGCGCCGACGTGGTGCAGATCTTCGATTCGTGGTCAGGCGTACTCGACGAAGCGTCTTTCGAGTTGTTCTGCGTCGAGCCAGTGGCCTCGATCGTCCGGCAAGTGAAGGCTGCCCATCCCAATGTTCCGATCATCGGCTTTCCCAAGGGCGCGGGAGATCACTATCGAAGCTATCGCCAGAAGACCGGCGTGACCGGGCTGGGCCTCGACTGGACCGTGCCATTGTCGACGGCGAAGGAATTGCAGCGTGACGGCGCCGTGCAGGGCAATCTCGATCCGCTGAGGCTTGTAGCCGGCGGCAAGGCGCTTGACGACGGCGTGGGGGCGATCCTGAAGGCGCTGGGCGACGGGCCGCTGATCTTCAATCTCGGCCATGGCATCACGCCGGAGACGCCGCTCGCTCATGTCGAGCGGATGGTCAAGCTGGTGCGGAGCGCATCGTGACGATGATGGGCGCGGACAATGCGAACGGCACCAACACCGGTAAGGGCGCGATGCGCCGCGCGGCAATCGCGATCGCCATTTTCCTGGTGCTGGCCGGCCTGCTGTTGCTGTTCGGGCCCGATGATTTCTATCCCTGGGCAAAGGCGATCCATGTGATTGCCGTCATCTCCTGGATGGCTGGCATGCTCTATTTGCCGCGCTTGCTGGTCTATCATGCCGATGCCGAAAAAGGCTCCGTCCAGTCGGAGACTTTCAAGGTGATGGAGCGCCGCCTGCTGCGCGGCATCATCAATCCGGCAATGGTGATCACCTGGGCATTCGGCCTGTGGCTTGCCTGGAAAGGCTTTGGTTTTCAAGGCGGCTGGCTGCATGCCAAGATCGCCGCGGTGGTTGGCCTGTCGGCCGTGCATGGCTATCTCGCCGGCGCCGTCCGGAAATTTGCCGAAGACCGCAATGAAAAATCGGCAAGGCACTGGCGGATCGTCAATGAGATCCCTACATTGCTGATGATCGTCATCGTCGTCCTGGTTATCGTGAAACCGTTCTGACGTCTTCGGTTGCCCGCAAAAGGCGGCTTGCTCTTTCAACCGACCGACGATAAAAGACGGGTCTTCCTTCCCGTCATGCGCCGCCCATTTATCGCTTCGGCCGCGCCCGGCATTTGTCGCATCCCGCCGATATTTTTCCCAAAGCTTACTCAGAGTCCGTCTAATGATGCAAGAAATGAAACTCACAGAGTTCAAGAACAAGAAACCGCCAGAGCTGATCGCTTATGCGGAATCGCTCGAAGTCGAGAATGCCAGCGTCATGCGCAAGCAGGAGCTGATGTTCGCGATCCTGAAGAGGCTGGCGACCCAGGATATCGAGATCATCGGCGACGGCGTCGTCGAAGTGCTGCAGGACGGCTTTGGCTTCCTGCGCTCCGCCAATGCCAACTATCTGCCAGGTCCCGACGACATCTATATTTCACCGTCGCAGATCCGGCGGTTCTCGCTGAAGACCGGCGATACGGTCGAAGGGCCGATCCGCAGCCCGAAAGAGGGCGAGCGCTATTTCGCGCTGCTCAAGGTCAACACGATCAATTTCGACGACCCGGAAAAAATCCGCCACAAGATCCATTTCGACAATCTGACGCCGCTTTATCCGACCTCGCGGCTGAAGATGGAGATGGAGGTTCCGACCTCCAAGGATATTTCGGCGCGCGTCATCGACCTGGTGGCGCCGCTCGGCAAGGGCCAGCGCGCGTTGATCGTGGCGCAGCCGCGCACCGGCAAGACGGTGCTGCTGCAGAACATCGCCCATTCGATCACCACCAACCATCCGGAATGCTATTTGATCGTGCTTCTGATCGACGAGCGGCCGGAGGAAGTCACCGACATGCAGCGCTCGGTGAAGGGCGAGGTGGTGTCCTCGACCTTCGACGAGCCGGCGGTGCGCCACGTCCAGGTCGCCGAAATGGTCATCGAAAAGGCCAAGCGCCTGGTGGAGCACGGCCGTGACGTGGTCATCCTGCTGGACTCGATCACCCGCCTCGGCCGCGCCTACAACACCGTGGTGCCGTCGTCCGGCAAGGTGCTGACCGGCGGTGTCGACGCCAATGCGCTGCAACGGCCGAAGCGCTTCTTCGGTGCTGCCCGCAATATCGAGGAAGGCGGCTCGCTGACCATCATCGCGACAGCGCTGATCGATACCGGCAGCCGCATGGACGAGGTCATCTTCGAAGAGTTCAAGGGCACCGGCAATTCGGAAATCGTGCTCGACCGCAAGGTGGCGGACAAGCGCATCTATCCGGCCATGGACATCCTCAAATCCGGCACCCGCAAGGAAGACCTGCTGGTTCCGCGCCAGGACCTGCAGAAGATCTTCGTGCTGCGCCGCATCCTGGCGCCGATGGGAACGACCGACGCCATCGAGTTCCTTATCGACAAGCTCAAGCAGACCAAGACCAACGCGGATTTCTTCGATTCGATGAATACGTAGGGGGTTGGCCGGCGCCGTCCTTCCCTTCTCCCCTTGTGGAAGAAGGTGGATTGGCGCGCAGCGCCAAGCCGGTTGAGGGGTGCCGGACGGAACTCCGTCGGCGCCAAGCTGGAACACCCCTCATCCGACCGAGCTTCGCTCGGCCACCTTCTCCCACAAGGGGAGAAGGGGGAGCCGCGTTGGACTCATTGCCGGTGCAACAGCCGCTCAAGCTCCTCGGCACTAGTCACCACCGGCAGGCAGACCTGCCCCGTGCAGAGCCAGGCGCCGGGCTCGGCCGTTGGCGGCATGACGCCGCCTGGCAAGGCCGGCAGATTTGTCGCCGAGCCAACAGGCACGACGATGTCCACCCGGCGCGGGTCTGGATTTCGATTCGCAACCGGAACAAGCCTTGGATTCTCCGGTCTATCCACGATCACCAGCTTCAGCGGTTCAAGCGACAAGGCACAGGCATTGACTATACCCGCCTGGCCATAGCCCTGGTGCTCCGCCCGCCCGCCCGCGTGCTCTGCGACTGTCCAGGCTTTTTCCCAGAGATCGAGATCGCCCGAAAGCGACGACAATCGGACCAGGGCTTCGATGATCTGGCCGGTAGCGGAAGGAATGGCTTCGTCGACATCGCCGCGGATGCGGATCGGCACATCCGCGCTGTCGGACGCGGTCAGATAGTAGCCGGTCTTGTCGCTGTCCCGGTGCCAAAGATCGAGTTGCTCAATGAAGTTCCCGGCGCGATCGATATAGTCGGGATTGCCGGTCGCCTCGAACAGTGAGATGGCGGCGTTGGCCATGGCGGCATAGTCGCTCGACAGAGCCCGAAACAGCTTCTTTGCGCCGAGCATCGAATGCGGCAGGCGGCCGTCACGTCCGGCAGCCGCAATTGCGGCAAAGGCCGCTGCCGCCGCTTCGATCCAGTCGGATCGGCCAAGCGACCGTCCGGCCTCGGCAAGGGCTGCGATCATAAAGCCGTTCCAGTCGGTCAGGGCCTTGCCGTCACGCCCGGGCCGCACGCGCTGTTCCCTCGCTGCCAGCAGCCTTTGCTTGAGCGGAACGAGAAGGTCACGATCGACGACGCTCTGCGCCTGTTGAGCATCAGTCTGGCAAATGATCGGCTTGCCTTCCCAACCATGCGTACCGGCAAGCGTGAAGTATTTGAAAAACAATGCTGAATCGTCGCCAAGGGCTGCTTCGAGCTCATCCCTGCTCCAGGTGTAGAACAACCCCTCCTCGCCCTCGCTATCGGCATCAAGGCTGGCGGCAAAGGCATCGCCCTTGACTCGCATTTCGCGCAACAGCCAGGCAATCGTCTCTTCGATTCGCAGCCGGAACAATTCCTTGCCGGTTGACGCATAGGCCCAATTGCACAAGCGGATGAGCTGGGCATTGTCGTAGAGCATTTTTTCGAAATGCGGGACCAGCCATTCGGCGTCGGTCGAGTAGCGGCTGAGTCCGCCGCCAATATGGTCATAGATGCCGCCGGCCACCATCTTTTCGAGGCTTAGGAGAACAGTGTCGCGGTGGGATGCGGTGCCGTCGCGCAGCCAGGACAGCCAGAGGCTCTGCATGAACGGCGCGTTGGGGAATTTCGGCGCGCCGCGCAGACCGCCCAAATCGCGGTCGATCATGCCGTCAATGCCATTGGCGAGGTTCGCCAGCATGCCGCGGTCGAGCACGGCCTTGCCATGGCTGCCCGCCAGCCGCGTCTCGACATGCGTGGTCAGGCCGTCGGCACTCTGGTTGAGGCTTTCTTTCTTCTCCCGCCAAGCCTTGTCAACCGCCTCCAGCACCTGGACGAAACCCGGCCGGCCGTAGCGGGCTTCGCGTGGAAAGTAAGTGCCGCCCCAGAACGGCTTGCCCTCCGGCGTCAGGAACATGGTCAGCGGCCAGCCGCCCTGCTCACCCATCGAGGATAATGCCGCCATGTAGATCTGGTCGATGTCGGGGCGCTCCTCGCGGTCGACCTTGATATTGACGAAGAGACGGTTCATGACGGCGGCGACCTCGTCGTTCTCGAAGCTCTCATGCGCCATGACGTGGCACCAATGGCACGCGGCGTAGCCGACAGAGAGCAGGATCGGACGCTGCAGCACCTTTGCTTCGGCCAGAGCGGCGGGCGACCATGGCCGCCAGTGCACCGGATTGCCGCTGTGCTGCTGCAGATAGGGGCTGGCCTCTTCGGCAAGCAGGTTTTGTGCAGGCAATGTCACGGCGCTACTCGATGGCGGATTGAACAAGCATAGCTAGGGCGCTTCGGCAGAGCGGGCAAATGATTTCAAAAGACTCCATCGTGGCGCTGTCGAGCGGGCGCCTGCCGGCCGGCATTGCAGTGATCCGGATTTCCGGGCCGCAGAGTCGATTCGCTGTCGAAACGATTGCGGGATCGAAGGTGTCAAACCGCGTTGCCACCTATCGCAAGTTCCGGGCGCCCGACGGATCGGTGCTGGACAGCGGCCTGGTCGTCTTCTTTGCCGGTCCCGACAGTTTTACCGGCGAGGACGTTGCAGAGTTCCATGTGCATGGCGGGCGCGCCGTTGTGGCGAGGATGCTGGAAACGATCGCCTCCTTCGACGGCGTCAGGCATGCCGAGCCTGGCGAATTCACCCGCCGCGCCTTTCTCAACGGCAAGCTCGATCTGGTCGAAACCGAGGCGCTGGCCGATCTCATCAACGCCGAAACCGAGGCGCAGCGGCGCTTTGCCGTTCACAACGCCCAAGGCGTGCAGAGCGAACTCTATCTGGGCTGGCGCCGACGGCTGATCCACGCCCGCGCGATGATCGAGGCCGAGATCGACTTTGCCGACGAGGATGACGTGCCGGGCTCGGTCGCCGATACAGTCTGGTCCGATGTCCGGGCGATGATCGGGGAAATAGAGCGCCACGTCGCCGGCTTCCGCGCTGCCGAAATCATTCGCGATGGGTTCGAAGTGGTAATCCTCGGCGCGCCGAATGCCGGCAAGTCCAGCCTGTTCAACGCCTTGGCGCGGCGCGAAGCGGCCATCGTCACCGACGAGCCGGGCACGACCCGCGACCTGCTCGAGGTGGCACTGGACCTGGAAGGGGTGCGGGTCAGGGTAACCGACACCGCCGGTCTGCGCGAGGCGCCTGGCATGATCGAGGCGATCGGCATCGAGAAAGCCAGGACCAAGGCGCACAGCGCTGATCTGCTGTTGCTGCTGGAGGATCTGGCAGACCCAATCGCGATCGGTGTGCTGACGAGCGACATTCAGGCGCTGAGGGTCGGAACAAAAATTGACCTGTTGGGGGGCAAATCGCCCTCGCCCGCGGCGCACTATGATTTCGCTATCTCGACGCGGGACGGCACGGGTCTGACCGAACTGCTGGACGAGATCGGGCGTCGTGCCGCAGTCCAGATCGGCAAGGCCGGCGATATCCTGCCGTCGCGGCTGCGGCATGTCGAGCTGCTCAACGAGACGAAACGCTTCCTGCTCGCAGCAGTGGCCAGTTGTGATCGCGGCCAGGAACTGCAGGCCGAGGAGCTGCGCCTGGCGGCGGATCGGCTCGGACGAATCGTTGGGTCGGTCGATGTCGAAGACATGCTCGATGTGATTTTTTCGCAGTTTTGTATTGGAAAATGACTCACGTGAAACATAAGGGAAGGAGCACCGGCGGTGATTCACGTGAAACACGGGCCCAAGAATAGGTGGGTACTGTTTCACGTGAAACGATCTCGCTCGTAGCGTCTCCCCTTCTCCCCTTGTGAGACCTTTGCACAGAAGCCGATTGGTGATTCTGTGATGATGGTCGAAGCAGGGAGATTCGGGATGGCGGATCGTGTTTTGGGTCAGTT
>NZ_JAMYOX010000015.1:0-142210 GCF_040320025.1 Mesorhizobium sp. M0808 | reverse complement strand
CTATTGCGTCGTCGGCAGCTTCGACAATCTCAATCCGTTCATCCTGAGAAGCCTGCGCACCACCGCGCGCGGCATGATGGATCAAGCCTTTGGTAATCTTGTCTTCGAGCCGTTGATGCAGCGCAACTACGACGAGGCCTTCAGTCTCTACGGCCTGCTCGCCGATACCGCCGACATGGATCCCGAGCGCAAGAGCATCGAATTCCACCTCGATCCCAACGCCAAATGGTCGGACGGCGAGCCGGTGACGCCGGAAGACGTGTTGTTTACCTATGACGTCTTCACCGAGAAGGGCCGCCCACCTTACAGCCAGCGAATGAAAGCGATTGCCAAGCTCGAAAAGACCGGCGACCGCAGTGTGCGCTTCACCTTCAACGACAAGGCCGACCGCGAATTTCCTTTGATCATTGCGCTGACGCCGATCATCCCGAAACACGCCTTCAACAAGGACACCTTCGACAGGACGACGCTAAAGCCGGTGATCGGCAGCGGGCCTTACACGGTGGCGCAAGTCGTGCCCGGTCAGCGCATCGTGTTCAAGCGCAATCCGGACTATTGGGGCAAGGACGTGCCGTCCAAGCGCGGCTTCGACAATTACGACCAGATCACCATCGAATATTTCCTCAACGCCAACGCCAAGCAGGAAGCGTTCAAGAAAGGCATCTGCGCCATCGACGACGACAGCGACCCGGTCAAACGCGAGCGCGATCTCGATTTTCCGGCCTTCCACAGGGGCGAGGTCATCGCCGAAACTTTCGATACCGGCATTCCGCCGGTGGTCAACGGTTTCCTGTTCAACACGCGGCTGCCGAAATTTTCCAATCCGGTCGTGCGGCGCGCGCTCGGCATGCTCTACGATTTCGAATGGGCCAACAAGAATCTGTTCGGCGGCAAATACACGCGCACGATGAGCTTTTGGCAGAATTCCGAACTGTCCGCGCTCGGCCACCCGGCCAGCGAAAAGGAAAAGGCCCTGCTGGCCCCCTACCCCGGCCGCGTGCCCGCAGATGTCATGGACGGCACCTACAGGCCGCCCGTTACCGACGGCTCCGGCCAGGACCGCAAGGTGCTGAAGGCGGCATTCGAGCTGCTGAAGGGCGCGGGCTATACGGTGCAGGACGGCGCGATGCTCGATCCCGAGGGAAAGCCGTTCGGTTTCGAGATCCTGACCGCCTCGCAGGACGAAGAGCGACTTGCCGCTATCTATCAGCGCACCCTTGAGAAGCTCGGCATCGATGTCGGCATCCGCAGCCTCGACGGTGATCAGATCCAGTCGCGCAAGCAGCGTTTCGATTTCGAGGTGCTGGTCGGCTCGACCGGTTTCAACAACTCGCTGTCGCCCGGTATCGAGCAAACCGGGCGCTGGGGATCCGCTGCCGCCAAGGCCGAAGGATCGTTCAACCTCGCCGGCGTCGCCGATCCGGCGGTGGATGCGGCGATCGAGGCGATGCTGAGAGCTCGTTCGAAGGAGGACTCCGTCGCCGCCGTCCGCGTTCTCGACCGGCTGCTGATCTCCGGCAACTACATGGTGCCGACGCAGCACAACAACCAGCAATGGCTCGCTTATTGGAACTATCTGGAACATCCGCAAAAGACGCCCATATACGGTTATCAGTTGCCGACCTGGTGGCGCAAACCGAAGTGACCTCTTCACAACAGGAGATCAAGATGAACGACGAGAACTCGATTACCGTCGATGTGGTCTCCGACGTCGTGTGCCCCTGGTGCTTTATCGGCCAGAAACGGCTCGACAAGGCGATTGCCGCCGTCGATATCGACGTTCACATACACTGGCGGCCCTTCCAACTCGACCCGACAATCCCGCCCGAAGGCAAGAACCGCCGCGACTATATGGTGGCGAAATTCGGCAGCGAGCAACGCATCCGCGAAATCCATGCCCGGATCGAGCCGCTGGGCGAGGCTGAAGGGATTTCCTTCGCCTTCGACGCTATCAAGGTCGCGCCCAATACGCTGGATGCGCACCGTCTCATTCGCTGGGCCGGGACGGCCGGCGAGGCCATTCAGAACCGGGTGGTGCGTCGGCTGTTCCAGCTGAATTTCGAGGAAGGCGCCAATCTCGGCGATCATGCCGTGCTGATCGAAGCCGCGCGCGAAGCCGGCATGGATGCCTCCGTGGTCGAAACGCTTCTGCCGACCGACGCCGATGTCGAGGCGGTGCGCACCGAAATCGCCACCGCTTCGCGCATGGGCATATCGGGTGTGCCGTGCTTTCTGCTTGAAGGCAAATATGCGGTGATGGGCGCCCAGGACGCCGATACGCTCGCCGATGCACTCCGCCAGGTCGCCGCGGCCAAGGCACGCGGCGAACTGGAAACAGCGAACTGAGTCGGGCTACTTCACCGTCACCTTGGCCTTGCTGATGAAAAAGCCATGGCCATGCTTGCCGGTGCAGGTCAATCCCTTGGTGGATGACTGGCAGGAAAACGGGCCCTTACTCCAGCTGGCGCCGTACGCCAGCCTGGTGACGCCGCCGCAGCAGCCTTGCTCGCCCGGATTCTTGATCAGCGTCGCCGGACCTTTCGGGCCGAGGATGACGGTGACGTAGCTCGGCTCGACGCGCGAACAGCTCAGTTCCGGTCCGCCATCCTGTGGCTCATAGGTGCTGGTGCCGCCCTTCGGCGTGTAGATGCAGCCAATATTGCCGGACGGCGTGTTGAACTCGATCTGTCCCTCGGCGTTTGCGGGAAAGGTCTGGCTGCCGGCATATGTTTGCGGCAGCCAGGCAAACATCGCGAGCATCGCGACAAAAAATGTCCGTGCAAGCATGGCGAACTCCCCCTGGTTCAAACCTGGATGCGTCCGGCCAGGTTCAATCCGAAGCGCGTGTTTGTCAAACGCGGTTTGTGCGCGCTCTTAAAAGGGCACGGGCCAATTGATATTGATCTTCATCCTGGACTGTGTCGGCAAAGTCATTGCTTGGCCGACTACGGGGTCCTGACAAGGCGGCTTCAACCACGAATCATACGGTCACGTTCTGGCCGCCGACGAGGCCGGACTGGCCGTGAAGGCGATTCAGGCTGTGAAAGATCGACCGCTGGACGGCGCTTCTATGTTCACAAAGCTGTGTGAAGACCTTCCCTTAGGGAAGGTCACTGCTTGCTCCGGCTCAGGCAAGTAACTACTTGAAATTGCGTTGGTATTCCGCCCCTCGAAGCATGACGGCATAGCGCCGTGATCATTCATTCTGTTGCTCCACTGCAACGGCCGGCGAGCTAAGCCACCTGCGGCTGGTGAAAAGCTAATGGAAAATGATCAATTGGTGTTACTGTCCGTAACAAAAGAAAAATCGTTTGGGCGGGATAGTGATTCGGGTCGACAGACCAACGCGACATTCAATATCGGAAAAATGGCTCCGCGGTGCCGCACGGCAGTCGCCCCTGACGCCCGTATCGTCGATGCGCAGCTTCTGGGGACTGATGCGGGCCTACTGGTTCTCGGACAAGTGGGTGGAAGCCTGGACGCTCACCTTGGTAATAGGCTTGCTGACAGGGCTCTCCAGCAAAGCCGACGTCTGGTTTACCGTGGCGGCGGCTGAACTATATACCTCAATCGCTTTTTTTCACGACGCCGCGAATACCACGCCGCTCAAAACGTTGCTGACCAATGCCGGCCTGCTCGTGCTGCTGGTCGTGCTCAAGGACATGGGCATTACCAGTACATGCAAGTTTGTATCGGCGACATTGCATCGCAAATGGCGCGGCTGGCTAGATAGCCGTTTCAATGCGGCGCTACTCGACCCCAACCATTCACACTACCACGCCCAGCATGGCTCGTCCGGCACGGCAGCGCCCGACAACATCGACCAGCGCGTGCAGGAATCGATCAAGGACATGACAGGCGGCGCTATTGGGCTTGCCATGGGGGTATTCAGTGTCTTTACCTCGCTCTACTTTGTCGGTGGAGCTTTGTTGGCAAATTCTGTGGAGGTAAAAGGACTCGAGTTCCTCGGCAGCTACGGGAGTGTCGTGCTTGCTCTGCTGGCGGTCGCTCTCTACGTGCCGTTCAACACCTGGATCGCAGTCAAAATCGGAGGAATGCTGGAGTGGCTCAACATCAGGATGCAGAAGGCTGAAGGCAGCTATCGGGGCGAACTGATCACGTTATTGCGCCGCAGCTTTCATGTGGCGGCCTCGCAAGGCGAAGTCGTGCAGAAGACGATACATAGCCGGCTCTATCTCGACATCGATAGGACTTGGTCGAAGTTCAACATCGTCAACACCATCTATTCGGGATTCGAATCGGTCTATAACTTTGTCGGTGCCAAAATTGTCGCCTTCGGGCCTGGCCTTGTGCCGTTCATCCATAACGGCCTCGACCTCAAGGGTTACATAACAGGTTCCGAACAGGTCAACGCGCTGATCAGCAAATGTTCGTGGTTCATCCATGTCATGCCAAGTCTTGCCACGTTGCGCGCCAACAGCTTGCGCGTCATTGAATTGGCGCAGGCGATCGAAAACGTCCAGCACCCGCAGGAATTTTATCAGCAGACCGGCCGCTCCGATTTTCGCTACGACCGCCAAAACCCGGTTTTCGGCCTGACCATCCAGAAGCTCGAACTGGCGCATCAGGGCGAGGACGCAACGCCCTTCCTGAGTGCTGCAAATTTGCGCTTCCGGCGTGGCGAGTGGACTTTCCTCAAGGGCGAATCCGGCTGCGGCAAGACCTCGCTGATCAAGGCGATCAACGGGCTGTGGCCTTATGGCCGCGGTACCATCGTCTTCCCGGAAGGGGTCAGGAGTTTCTACGCCGCCCAGGAGGTGAAGCTGCAGCAGGTCTCGTTGAAGCAACTGGTCTGCCTGCCCGGTTCCGAGCATGATTACGCCGACCTGCAGGTCGCATCCGCCCTGCACAAGGCCGGCCTCGGCGATTTCATCGAGCATCTGGCCGATGAGAGTCGTGAAGGAAAGATCTGGGATCAGGTTCTCTCGGGTGGGCAGAAACAGAAGCTGGTTGTCGCCCGTATCGTGCTGCAGCAGCCGGGATTGCTGTTCCTCGATGAAGCCACCGGCGCGCTCGACCCCGATGGACGGATCGCCTTCCACCAGGCGATCAAGGACAATTGCTCTGATGCAACGGTGATCTCGATCATGCATGAGGCGACGCCGCCGAGATCGCTCGCGGGCACCGAATTCTACCACAGCGTGGTTGCGATCGCCGACGGCGTCGCTACCAAGAAGCCGCTGGTTCCGAGCTTGCCGGTCGAGCTCACCACCATCCTCACGCAGCCGACACGGCCAGCCGAGGACAAGTGGCTGCGCTTTCCCCGCCGGCTGAAGCAGAGATAGCCGCGGGCACCACTGCCGGCATCCAGCCAGCCTGCCACGTCACCCGATCACAGTCTCGCGATCCAGTCGGTTTGCCGCCGCTTTAACCCGCTCTCGCGATTGACTCGGCAAGGCGCGCTCCTATGTTGCGCCGGCTCGCAGAATCTCAACTCGAACCCGCGAGCAGAAAGGTCACCGCGCCATGCCTGGCGACAGTCACAGTCGAACGCAACCGCCGTCCGCTTGACGTGACCTGACAGGCTCACGTCCTGCCGGACGGCAAGGAGTGAGCCATGAACGAGTTTTCCCCTGTCGCGGGCGGCGATGCCATCGCCATCGCTCGCGTACTTGCCAACGAACACGTCGCCGACATCGTCGAGGCCTTGAACCAGGAGCCTCGCGAGACGGCATCGGAGCTGCTTTGCGAAGTGCCGTTCGAGCGGTTGGTCGAGATCTTCGACCAGCCTGAACTCGACGGCGCATCCGAACTGGTCGAGGCGCTGCCCCGCATCAAGGCAGGCAGACTGGTTGCCGCCATGTCGGTCGACCGCGCCGCCGACATACTGCGCGATCTGAACGAGCCGGCTCGTTCCGAACTGCTCGGCGGCCTGGCGCCACCGCTGCGCGCGACGCTGCTTGCCATTCTCGGCTATCCCGAGGGCAGCGCCGCCTCGCTCATGACGACCGAATATGTCAGCGTGCCGCCGGACTGGAGCGTGGCCCGCACGCTGGATTATATCCGCAAGGTGGAGCGGACGCGCGAAACCGTCTACGCGATCTACATCGTCGATCCGCAAACGCATGTCCTGTTGCGCTCGACCAGCCTGCGCCGACTGATCGCTGGCGAGCCGGACGAGCTGATCATGGCAATAGCGCCGGATCGTGCGCCTATCACCGTTTCACCGCTGACCGATAGTGAAAAGGTTGCTCAGCTGATCTCGAAATATGATCTGCTCGCCGTCCCGGTCGTGGACAACGGCAAACTGCTCGGCATCGTTACCATCGACGATATTATCGACACGATGATCGAGGAAACGACGGAGGATGTGCATCGTTTCGGCGGCATGGAGGCTCTCGACGAGCCCTATATGAAGATGGGCTTTCTGGCGATGATCCAGAAACGCGCCGGCTGGCTGTGCGCGCTGTTTATCAGCGAGATGCTGACCGCCAACGCGATGCAAAGTTACGAGGGCGAGCTGGAAAAGGCGATCGTGCTGACGCTATTTATTCCATTGATCATGAGCTCCGGCGGCAATTCCGGCTCGCAGGCGACCTCGCTCGTCATCCGGGCGCTGGCGTTGCGCGAGATCGGCCTTGGCGACTGGTGGCGGGTGGCATTGCGCGAGCTGCCCACCGGCTTGGTGCTTGGCTCGATTCTTGGCGTGGTCGGCGTCTGCCGCATCGCGCTCTGGCAGTATCTCGGCTTCTACGACTACGGCCCGCACTGGCCGCTGATCGCAATGACGATCGGCGCCACGCTGGTTGGCATCGTCACCTTCGGCTCGCTGTCTGGATCGATGCTGCCGTTCGCCCTGAAGCGCATGGGCTTCGACCCGGCTAGCGCATCGGCCCCGTTCGTCGCCACGCTGGTCGACGTCACCGGGCTGGTGATCTATTTTTCTGTGGCGCTGGCGATCCTGCGCGGAACGTTGCTGTAAGAAAACTCACGCACTTCCATCGCGGCAATTTCGTTGCCGCGATGGGTTGTCGTCGCGTCAGACGCGCTCACCATCTCTCACCCGGTAAGTCGGCTTGTACATGGTGACGAGTTCTTCCGCGGCAGTCGGATGCACCGCCATGGTGCGATCGAAATCATCCTTGGTCAGGCCGGCCTTCAGCGGTATGCCGAGAAGCTGCGCCATTTCGCCGGCATCCGGCCCGAGGATGTGGGCGCCGAGGACCTTTTTCGAGGCGCCGTCGACGACCAGCTTTATCAGCATCTTTTCGTCGCGGCCGGAAAGTGTGTGCCGCATCGGCCGGAAGGTGGCGCGGTAGATTTCAACATCCGAAAAGCGCTTTGCCGCCTCATCCTCCGACAGGCCGACCGTACCGATCTCGGGCTGCGAAAAGACTGCGGTAGCGATCGTGTCATGGTCGGGCGCCGTCGGCTTGTCCTTGAAGGCGGTCTCGACGAAGCACATCGCCTCGTGGATTGCCACCGGCGTCAATTGCACGCGATGGGTGACGTCACCGATTGCCCAGATGTTGTCGATGTTCGTGCGGGAGTATTCGTCGACGTGGATTGCCCCGGTTTTGGTCATCTCGATGCCAACGCCTTCCAGGCCCATGTTCTCGGTATTGGGAATGCGGCCGATGGCGAGCATGACCTGGTCGACCGTCAGCACCGTGCCGCCGGTGACAAGCGCGTCGAGCCGGCCGTCAGGCCGCTTCCTGACCCACTCGGACACGGCGTGGCAGAGGATTTTTATCCCTTTCTTTTCCATCGTGTCGTGCAGCATGCGTCTGAGGTCCATGTCGAAACGGCTGAGGATCTCCTTGCCGCGGTAGACCAGCGTCGCGTCGACGCCGAGGCCGTGAAAGATGTTGGCGAATTCGACGGCGATATAGCCGCCGCCCTCGATCATGATTGCCTTCGGCAGTTCCTTGAGGTCGAAGGCCTCGTTGGAAAAGATGCAGTGCTCATGGCCGGGCAATGCCGGATGCGGCGCCGGTCGCCCGCCGGTAGCGATCAGGATCTGGTCGGCGGTAACGGTGCGATCCTCACCAAGAAGATGCACCACATGCCGATCGACCAGGGTGGCGCGCGAATGAAAGACCTCGCCGCCGGCGCCCTGCACATTGTTCTGGTAGATGGCCTCCAGCCGGCTGATTTCGCGGTCCTTGTTGGCGACCAGCGTCTGCCAGTCGAAACGCGCCTCAGGCACCGTCCAGCCATAACCGGCGGCATCGGCGAAATGCTCGGGGAATTGCGAGGCGTAGACATAGAGCTTCTTCGGCACGCAGCCACGGATCACGCATGTGCCGCCATAGCGATATTCCTCGGCAATGCCGACACGCTTGCCGAGTGCGGCCGCGACGCGCGCCGCCCTCACCCCGCCGGAGCCGCCGCCGATGACGAAAAGATCGTAGTCGTAACCGGCCATGGCTGAACTCCTTGCCCCTCAAACCCCGAGACAGGTAGGCTGCCGACTATCAAAAGAAAAGCCCGGATTTGCCGGGCTTTTGGTCCAGTGGCGGTCAGGCGGCTCGGAAGTCCGCAATCAATTCGGTGTAGCGTCCGCGGGAGCTGCGCCATCGGCCGGAGCGGTACCGTCGGCAGGTGCAGCCGGCGCCTTGGCATTCGCCGCTGCACCCAGGGTCTCGCCGACCTGCTGGGCGAGATCGCGAGCCAGGCCGTTCTGCCAGATCTCGGCAGCCTTCACCAGTTCGCGCGTCACGATCGGGCCGTTGTCGAGCAGCTTCTTGCCGGAATCGGAATTGTAGAAGGCGGCGATTTCATTGAGTTCCTTTTCCGAGAACACCTTTGCATAGGCGAGCGCCGCTTCCTTTTCCAGGTCGGCGCGGCGCGATGCCAAGGCCATCGCCTTCTCGTTGATCGTCTTGGCGATCAGTTCCTGCATGTCCGGGTTCTTCTGGATCAGCTGCTGCTCCAGTGCCGCGGCCGCTTGCGGCAGGATGCTGTCGAACGTATCCGTCGCATGGATCGCCGCAACGGCGGCGCGCGCCGCCTTCAAATGCGCATCGGTGACGTCCTGCGAAGACGCAGGCGACGAAAACGCGAAAACGGCCGAGGCCGCCAGAATGGCAAAAAAGCGGCCAACCCGGTTATGCAACATCATGATCGGTAAAACTCCCTGATTTTCGGGCGGCATGGACGGTTTGGATGCCGTCGCCGCCGGCTATGATGGCCGTTGATGCCAGCCCGATGAAAAGACCATGCTCGACCACGCCCGGAATGGCGTGGAGAGCATTCGAAAGCGCTCTTGTATCCGGAATGCGGCCAAAAGATGCATCGAGGATAAAATGGCCGCCGTCTGTAACAAATGGCTGGCTCCCCGTCATCCTCAATGTAACAGGGCCGGAAAGGCCAAGGTTTGCGGCCGCCGCGCCGACCGCAATTTCGGTGGCGCGCAGGCCAAACCGGTTGACTTCGATGGGCAGCGGAAAACGGCCGATCATCTCGACCATCTTGGAGCTGTCGGCGATGACGATCATGCGGGCGGAGGCCGCCGCGACGATCTTTTCGCGCAGCAGCGCGCCGCCGCCGCCCTTGACCAATGTCAGCGCCGGATCGATCTCGTCGGCGCCGTCGATGGTGAGATCGAGCTCGGGGGTTTCCTCGAGGGTGGACAGCGGCACACCAAGCTCGGTGCAAAGGACGGCGGTGCGCTCCGAGGTCGGAACGCCGATGACAGTCAGGCCGGTGGCGACCTTGTCGGCGAGCAGCCGCACGAACTCATCCGCCGTCGTGCCGGTGCCGATGCCGAGCCGCATGCCATCCGTGACATGGGCAAGCGCTGCCCGCGCGGCCTCAACCTTCAATTGCCTCGCATCCATGCCGGGTCCCGCGATTTGTTTCGGCGCTCGTAGCATTTTTGCCGGGCTGGTCAAAGGACCTTGCCCGCGGTGGATAAGCCGGCTTGCCTGAACGGGCCGCAGCGGTTATCGCCTGCCGGCAATCAAATCGTCACAGGACAGGCCATGACCCGACCGATCATCGTGTTCGACCTCGACGGGACTCTGATCGACACGGCGCCGGACCTGCTCGACAGTCTCAACCACAGCCTTGCCGCCAGCCAGCTCGCTGCCGTCGACGAAGCCGGCTTCAAGCGCTTCGTCGGCCATGGCGGCCGGGTGATGATCGAGCGCGCTCACGCAGCGCAACACAGGTCGCTGGCAGTCGAGGAGCACGACCGCCTGCTCAAGCTGTTTCTGGACCATTACACCGTTAACATCCCCGGCAAATCGCGCCCCTACCCCGGCGTCCCCGAGGCGATCGCACGGTTCGAGGCAGCCGGTTACCTGCTGGCCATCTGCACCAATAAATACGAGGCCAATTCGGTGGCGCTGATCGAGGCGCTCGGTATGACCAGGCATTTCGCGGCGATCTGCGGTCAGGATAGTTTTCCGTTCCGCAAGCCCGACCCGCGCCATCTCACGCAGACCATCGCGCGCGCCGGTGGCGACCCGCACCGTGCACTGATGGTCGGTGATTCGCAGACCGACATCGACACGGCAAAGGCCGCCGGCATTCCGGTGGTGGCAGTCGATTTCGGCTACACCGACCGTCATGTGCGAGAGTTCGAACCGTCGGCGGTCATCTCGCATTTCGATTCGCTGACGCTCGATCTGGTACAAGGGCTGATGGCCGCGGCAGAAGGCTGAAAGCTGCCCATCGGGCGGACCGCCAAATGCCGACCGACAAGTGGTTGACTTAGCAGGCCGGCCTCCCTTATATCGCGGCGCGCTTGGCCTTCGGGCAACGAGCGGGCGATTAGCTCAGCGGGAGAGCACACCCTTCACACGGGTGGGGTCGCAGGTTCAATCCCTGCATCGCCCACCAGTTTCCAAGGCTTTCCGCCAGCCTTTCCGGAACCTTCCATGCACAGTCACGCAGGCTTGCGCGCCACACTGTGACGCAAAATTGGCACAGCCTGTTCTATTTTGGTTCTGAATGAGGATTGCCGAATGATCTACTTCTTAGAGGCCGGGCCATACGTGAAGATCGGATACACGAATGGCATCCGCACGCGCCTCAACGACCTACAAGTAGGCTGTCCGTATAAGCAGCGGCTTCTTGCAACCCTTGATGGCGATGAGCGCCTAGAACTCCAAATCCACGATTTGGCCGAAGACTTCCACCACAGGGCAGAATGGTTCCATCACCGTGGAAATCTCAAGCGTTGGATCGGCGGTGCCAATATCACCAGAACTGTCACTTATGCGGACGGAGCTGTTGAATACTGCTTCAAGGACCAACTTGGCCACTATGACGAATTCGACGCCTATCTGGTGTCGATAGGCCGCGAGCCCGGCCGCAGGATCATCGGCCCTGGTCTAAAACCGAACGGGGCGGGTGAACGCAAAAAGCCCGCCGCACCTTTCGGCGCGACGGGCCATGTTAATTTTTGCGACTGGATTGGAGGGTCTATGCGGCTACCGCGGCAACCACCTTTGGCTCATCGCGCGGCGGCCAAAAGCACTCGCGCATCTTGTCGCCGATCGAGGTCGACGTGACCCAGTAAAGATCGTTGCCGTCGAGCATCAACTGGCCGTTGAACGCCGCCGTATCCGAATCGCCCCAGACGCGTGTGATGATCAACGGATAAACGTCGCCTTCCTTGACGTCGTTGCCAACGTGGACCTGGGCGCCGGAGCGGAGGGCGTGATGCCAGGGCAGTTTTTCCCTCGCATCCTTCCGCCTCTGGTTGATCGCGATGGCGTCCTGTCCAGAGACACGATAGTGGACGATCCTTCCGATTGTAGGCTTCATTGGATTTTCCTTTCCATTGAAACGACGGCACAGCGCCGCCTATCCGCGATGCGGATTCCGTGCCGGTCGAGCCGGCGAATGCGATGAAAATCAGCCGCCGCGCAGGACGCGCCAGATATCAGTCCAATAGGCGGTGATCAGCGACGCCACCGCAGCGGCAGCCATGCCGGTGACGCCAAGCGCACCGAGTCCCATGAGCTTCCACCTGGTTACTTCCGCGGTGACAGCTTTGACCTCGGTCATGTCATCGGAAAGCGCCGCGACGGCACTCTCCGTCTTGGTGAACCTGCCGGCCAACTCATCGGTCTTGGCGTACATCTTCGACCGACTGGCGGCGGCGCGCTGTTCGGATTGCTCATAGGACAGCGCCGCTCTTGCGTCCGAATCCTTGATGTCGCGGCGGATTTCAGTAACTTCGCGCTGAATATCCTGCACGGCCTGCATGAGGGCGCCGACCATCATTTCGAGGCTCTTGGGACCGGATAACGGCATCTACTGTCCATCCCATTTGCGAATGCCATCGACCTGGGCCGAGCACGTCGCCAGCGCCCCTTCGGTGTAGATGAGCCGGTTGACGATATCGCCCGTCGTCACGAGCGGCTTGCGCTGCTTCTTCGGACACGGCTTCACGAGCGCCGCAGGAACACGTTCCTTCACGACGGACTTTTGCACCAGGACCGACGGCTTACTTGTTAAGCTGCAGGCCGAGATTGGGAGGAACAGCGCCAGCAAGATAGGCGCGCACATCTTCGTTCGCATCTTTTAACCCCTGCACTGCAGCCGTGTTGTCGGCGACGTTTTCGTTGATGGTGGCGATCTGCCCGGCGATCTCGGCGAGCAGTTTGTCCTTGGCGTCGGCGAGCGCCTTCATGCGCCCGATCGTCTCGTCGTTGGCGGCATTGACGCCTACCGCAACCGCAAGATCGGCCTTGGCCTGACGCTCGGCGGCCTGCGCCGCGATTGCGTTGCCGCGATAGACCGCAGCTGCTCCGAACAGCCCAACGATGATCAGCGCGATGGTACCGGCGATGGCGAGCTTGAGGTAACTCATAGCGCCAGCCACCACCAAACCAGGCCAGCAAGAGCCGCTAAGCCGAGAACAAGGCCAACAGCGACGGCCGACGCCGTAGCGAGCCAGCGCATCACAGCCCCCTCAGACAGAGCGCGTTTTCTGCCAGGCGCCGCTTGGTCAGGCCCGGCAACCGGATGCCGGCGGCCTTGTCCCATTTCAGCAATTCCATGCAACCACCGCGGACATCGCCGGCATTGACCTTGCGCGCCAACGTCGACGAGCAGAAGGCGCCGACGCCGACATTGTAGGTGAAGGACAGGAACGCGGCATAAGGCTGGTCCGGCAGCGCAGCCGGGTTTTTCAGGCAGCGCGTCATGCCGGTCTCGAACTCGACCAGTCGCACGGCGAGCATATCCTTGCATTCGGCCGGCGTGGCGTGGTCGCCCATTTTGACGCCGCGCGTCTCGCCGAAACAGATCGTCGGGATGCCGACCGGATCACGATAGGCGTAGGTGCGCAGGCCCTCGAAGCCCGAGACCATGGCGATTACCGATGCGGCGAGCGCGCCGCCTTTTTTCATACGGGTCACTGTTTCTCTCCTGATATTTTTTCCTGGACGACAAATCTTGCGATGAAGGCGCCGCAAACGCAGACGCCTGACAGCGCGGCGAAGATGAGTGGTGGGATCGGTAGCAGCCCATTGAGCAGCGGCAGTGCTACCTCGAGGCCGGAAAGGATGGCGGCGACGAACAGAAGCCGCACGCTCCATGCGTGCTTGAGCACCGCGCGCCAATTGTCGACGAGCCGCATCTTTGCTTCTCCAATTCGGTTGATCTGCTGGTGGATTTGGCGTCAGAGTGCCGCCCATGATCGGAACGGTACTTCCTGACGCGGATTTGAGCCTGTGGGTAAAGACTGCCGGCGCCTTCTTTGCCGTCGCTGGCGGCCTCATTGCCGGCTACAGGATGCAGCGCTGGCTTGCCGCCTATGTGCCTGGCTTCGCGAAACTGCCGCACGAGCTCGGCCCTGCGGTTGGGCTGCTCGGCGGCGTGGTCTGGCTGCTTTGGTAGGGAGGAAGAAATGCGGAAACTGCTACTTGCCGTGCTGCTGCTCACAGCGTCGCCGGCCTTGGCCGACGAGTTCTGCGACGGCTTTGAGGAAGGCTATAAGACGATCAAAGGCGATGTAGCCTTCGTGCCGTTCTGCCCCTTCGAACCATTCACGCCATACGGCTCGACACCCTTCAGGGAGGGCATCAAGGCCGGGATCGCTGCCGCGTTGAAACGCTAATGAACAGATCGAGCCGCACTTGGCTTGCCGGTTTTGCGCTCGCGTCATCCATCCTGCCGTCGCATGCTGAGTTTTTTCAACATCATCCATGCGATGATATGCGAAGCATCTTGGACAAAAGCATTTGCGCTACCAGTTACCCGCCGCTCCCTGACAACCGCGCTGGAAACGATGCCTTCGAATATTGCTCTGGACCGAACGCTTGGCGCTTGAGCGCCTATCTGTCTGGCTATTTGTTGAAGTTCGAAAGCACAAAACCGAGCAACATATGTCTTCCGCTAAATCCTTACCCAGACCAACTTCGTGATGTTTTCTGTCAATACATGTCCGAACACCCCGCAGAAAGGCACCAACGATGGGACAACCTTTTTGAGCAATCTATGCGGGGTGCTTTTGCTTGCACTCGATAGATAACATCTAGTCCTCCTCGCTGCCTTCGCCCGCATCATCCCCGCCGCCGGCTGCCCGCCCGAGCTCGGCGCGCTTTTCGGCAAGCGTGTCCATCTTGGTCATGATCGAGGACATCGACCGTTCGAACTCGGCTTGAGAGATCAGGTTGCGTTCGCGCTGGCGGCCAAGCGCGCGCGCCTGCGCCCGCAACTCCTGCTCGACCTTCTTCATGTCGAAGCCGTGCCAGAACAGCCCTTCCTCGACGTCCTGGCCCTTGACCTTGATGCCGACGGACGAAGCAAGAGCCGACGGCATGTCGTAATCCCGGCCTTTGCTGTCGGTCGCGCCACTGTATGCGTTGATGATCTTTTGGTTGTACCAACTCCCCGGCACCCACGCCGCCGACGGCATCCAGCTTTTCCATGCGTAATCGCCAACCTTGCCGGCCTTGTCCATCCAGCCGTCTGTGAGTTCGTTGGTGATTTCGTCGCCGGTGAAGGCTTGTTTGTTGAGGGCGAGCTCGGCCGCCATCATCATCGGGCCGCCGAACTGGATCGGTGCCGGAATGGACAGGGCACCCGAACCCTGATTGGTGTCGAAGACGTCGCCAGCCGGAATCCAGCGCCGAATATCGAGGAACATCGGCATGCCGTTGCCGTCACGGAACGGCATCCGCATCATGCGCGGCACGCCAAGCCAGGTGAAACCCTGCTCCTCATCCCGCAGACTGGCGCGCTCGCGCTCCTCGTCGTCGCCGTCGTCATCCCAGCCATAGGCAAGGGCGTTGAGAGCGTAGGCGATCAGGAAGTACTTTGGCAGCTTCCAAGGCCGCGTCGCCATCGCACGGGCGATCAGCGGCACGGCGCGATAGGTGTAGGAGATGAAAGGCAGTACCGAATTGCGCGCCGCGTTCACCCAAGGAGCCCGGATGTCATAGTCGAGGAACTGTTGTCGGGCGAAGTCGGCGGCCTGGGCAGGTTCGTCACCGGCCTGCCGGCGGCGCATGTATGTCGCCATGCGAAACAGTTCGTCCTCGATGCGGTAGGCCTCGATGGTGAACCTGTCGGCGGTCTTGGCCCAACCCCACAGCCGGTCGGCAACTCGCGACAGCGTGCGAACGTTGCTGGCGACCCCGGGGATGTCCGATTCGGCTTTGGCAATCTCGTCGAGGATCGGCCGCAGCACCTTGTCGCGAACCTCCTGGGTCATCATGTCGCCGCCGAATGCGCCGTTCTCTATCGCCTCGCGGTAGTGCTGATCCTTGGCATAGAAGGACTTCACGCCGGCGGCTAGATCCTGCATGCGGATGTCGGCGAAGTCCATGAACATCAGGTTCGACATCACATTGTTCATGTGCACGACCGGCGAGCGGGCGGTCTTGTTCAGCTTCCACTGCGTCAGGGCTTTGCGCCAGAACGTCGGCTTGTTCATGATGGTGAATTCGTTGATGTCGCGCCAGATTTCGGCGCGGACATACTTGCCGGCCAGCGCGCCCCAACGCTTGGTACCACCGGTCTCGCCGATTGTCGTGTCGGGCACCTTGACCCAGCCGACTTCCTGGTCGATGGCACGGCGGCTGAAGTCTTCCGAGTTCAGCCACTTCGTCGCCGGCGGGGCGGTGGAGACCCATTCCTCGTTTTCGGCGATATCCTTGAAGAACCGGCCTGTCGCAAGGTCGTGCGCCATCATCAGGTAGGTCTTGCCAATGGTGTACCGGGCGTCGAGAATTTCACCCATCGAAGCCCGCTCGGCCTTCGAATAGTCGCGCCAGAGCGTGAACTTGCCGCCGTTCTCGGCGCGGATTTCCCAAATGCCGCTGTCGCGCCAGCCGGCATATTTCTCCGGCACCGGCTTGTCGGCCGGCAGATACACGCGCTGCACCGCCTGCGGCTTGGCGTCCGGCTCGAGCAAGTCGCCCTGCTGCTGCATCATGTCAAGGATGCGGAACTTCTCGCCCTTGACCGGCTTGCCGCGGCCGGCACTGGCCCATGCCGGATCGTCGCGCACCAGGCGCGGCGCGTCGACGTCGAGGAAGATGCCCCTGCCCTTGAACTGGTCGCCGACGATTCGCTGCCGGCGGCTGGTCATCAGCTTCGACACATAGCCGATCATGCCGCCGTCCATCTCATGCTTGGCATAAACCCGATGGAGATAGGCGCCGCGGTTGCGTTCGAAACTCTCGAGCGAGAGCAGCCCGAGCGATACCGCCTCCTGCCCCAATTCGTCGATGGCGATGCGGATAGGCTCGGCCAGTTTAGTCATGTCGGCGTCGTTGACCTTTTCACCGGTCAGGATCGCCTGCAGAACCTTCGACTCCTCAATGCCGACGTTCTGCTCATTCAACGATTTGAGGACCTCGACACCGTCCATCATGATGCTGCGCTCGTCGAGCGCGCGCTTGCGCTCGCGGTCGATATAGGCCGGGTCGAGGCCGTAGCGGTCGACCAAGCCGGCGCGCGCCGTCGCCATTGGCCCGTTCAGCCATGAGAAGCGGCCTTCCGGGTTGAACGTCGCCGAGGTGAGCATCTTCGCCGTCTTGTCGCTGAGATAGAGCCCTGGCTTCCACTGGCCCTGCTTGTCGATGCCGCCGAACAACTGGAATGGCAGGCGCATGGCGCGGTCGATCGGCTGCCCACGCGCGATGAAACCTTGGGCGACGCGCTGGCGGTCTTCGGTGGTTTGCGGCTCGCGACGCAGCTTGAACAGGCTGCCTTGGTCCTTCTCGTCGCCGAACAGCGGCAGCCCGGAGGCGTCGCGCTGCGGCTTGCCGGACCGCTGCCGGCCCTGCATCAGGCGCTCGGCGCGCTCCTTGTCGGAAATCTTCTCGGCGCCGGGAATGACGAACTGCTCGCGCGGCCCGTCCATCGTCTCTATGACTTCCTTGGCGAACAGGTCGCCGTCCATCGATGGGATCGCGTAGGCAACGGTATCGGTCGAGCCCGAGCGCGGCCGGTTGCCGATCTCGCCGGAGCCGATCTTGGCGAAAATGTCGTTCGACGTCTTGAAGCCAAGACCGCGCAGCGCGTTGCCGAGCGCTTCGATGAAATTCCTGATCTTGCGGAATGCGCGCGCGATGAGCCCGCCGGCGTTAAATTTCTCGGTCGCCCAATCGGCATAGGCGTGGGCGATGCCCTCTTCGATCTGCGCCCAATCGGGGAAGCCGGCATACCGTGCCGCGATCTTGTAGCGCTCCATCCACTCGCGCATGGACGTGTTCGAGAGCGCCTGCCATTCCTCTTCGGTGAAAAGACCGGCTCGCCGCAGGGCGTGCAGCGCTTCGTGGTGCAGCACGTTGGCCGGGTTTTTCGCATCGAGAGCGACGTCGATCAGGCCCCGGAAATATCGGCCGTCGGCGGGAAAGGCTTTGCCGTCGACAATGAAGCGGATCGACTGCGCCAGGCGCAGGCCAACATCGGTCAGGCCAAGCCGGTCAAGTTCCTTGCGCAGCGCACCCTCGATGCGATCTGTTTCATCTGCGAAACTGTCGGCTAGCAGGATCTCCGAACGCGACTCGCCGCCGTCGGCCGCCTTGAACCGCTCGGTGATGACGCGCGGCTGCGCCTGGCGCATGGCGTAGCTGATCCGCGCATCAGCCGGATCGAACGTGCCGCGATTGTTGACGGATTTGATCTGCGTAGGTTCGAAGGCGACTATTTCCAACTCGCCACCACCCACGTCAGCAATTACTCCGTCGTAGCCGCGCTCTTTTAAAACCTCAGTCAACGCGCGCGACATATCGCGTTCTGCCGCTGCGTCCCATTCGGCATTTTCATCGTAGGCAAATTCGGTTCGCTCAATTACGGCGTCGTGAAGATCATCTGGCAGCTTGCTGCCCTGCATAACGACGCCGCGAACGCCTCGCGTTTTCTTCTGCCACATGTACGGATTTTTTATCGACAGATAGGCCGGGATTATGTTTTGCCCTTCATCGACGCCGCTGTTTGCGTAATAGTTAGCAGTGTCAGGATCGGTGCTAAAATAGACACCCTCACCAAGGAAGCCGCTATCAAGCCGGCCGGCTCGCTTCGGGTCGAAAGCCTCAAAATTAGCCTGCGTCCCATGATAAACCACCAGCGGCTTACCCTGCGCGTCAACCACCTTCGACTCGCCGAACCAATTCTTGAATGCAGGCGTTTCGGTGATGGCTTCATTGTTCCGCGGCGCAAATTTCTGCTCTTCCGCCTTGCCATCATCAAAGCGTGGCGTGCGGATCGGTGGAGCTTCGCCGATGGGTTTTGGTTCGGCAACACGCTTTGCCGCTTCTGCCTTTGTCGCGTTCGCTTTCTCACGCGCGGTAGCCACCATCGAATCGATGATGCCATGGCTTTGCCCGTCGGTGAACGCGATTCGCTTGCCGTCTGGGCCGAACAGCGTTGTTTCGATGCCTGCGCGATGGAATCTATACCCCGCAGGCAGGTCAGCTTTGACCTGCTCAACATAATCCGCGTTCGATTCCTCGGTCACCGATGGCGCAGGGCGCGGTGCCTCGCCTCCGGCGCGGCGCCTTGCTTCATCGACGGCGGCATCCCAATCGAAGCCCTCATCGAGTATCTTGATCGCGCGCTTGGCAATGTCCGGCGTGATTGGCGCGCGCCTCGATCGCATTGCAGCCGGAGAGGTCCGAGATGCCTCCGTTCCGACACCAATAGCGGCGAGGATTTCGGCCAGTTTTCCGTCTAGGCGCTTGGCGCGGTCGCCGTCACCAGCGGCCTTCAACTGGTCAATTTTGCTGCCGAGTAGCGTCGCAACGTCTTTGTTCGCCTGCACGGCGGCATCAAATTTGGATCGCTGCTCGGGTGAGAGAGCGGCGTAAAACGATGGGCCTTGCGGCGCGGCGGGCGCAGGCTGTTCAACCGGCGTCGATACGGCGACAGGCTCGGCTACTGCGGGTTTGGCTGGCTCTGCTGCGACTTCCGGTTCTGGATTTTGACCTCCAGCCGGTTCAGTGCTTCCGCGTTCGACGCTTGCCGGCGCAGGTTTTTGCGCTCGGTGGCGGACAAGCCCGGTTGTGTCAAGGCGCGCTGGCGCAGCGTCTTGGCGAGCGCTGTCCGTTCGTCCGGCGACATCTTCGGCGAAAAATGGTGCGTCATCGGTCTGGTCCTTGGCCGGCGCAATATGCGCTGTTTCGGCGTCTGCGGCAAGCATATGGCGTTCCATCACCTCGGCGGCGGCCTCATCTGGCCACCAGCCGTCGGCAATGAGCGCATGAACCTCTTCCAGTTCGGCCGGATGCAGGTTGGCACCGACTGCGGCGAGCACCTGCTTGAGTTCGCGCTTGACCTCGTCCTCGCGCGATTTCGCCGTGTTCTGCTCGGCGACGATGCCGGCGCCCTTGGCCTGGTCGGCGCGGGCAAAGATGCGCTGGCCGCGCCGAGTGGCCTCAATGGCATTGAGAAGATCGGCGATGCTGCTGACCTGATACTGTCCGGCCTGGCCGAGATAGCCCGCCTCTTCGGCCATCTCGCGCGCCTGATCGAGCGTCAGGCCGCCGGAGCGCATGAGGCGGCCGGCGCCAGGCACGAAGACGTTGTGCAGGTCGAGCGACCGCAACTCGCCGCGATAGTCCTGCAGCCCGCCAGCTGCGGCGAGGAACTGCACGATGTCGGGCGTGGCGCCCACGCCACCGCCACCGCGCGCCGCTGCCGGCTTGCTGTAGGCAACCGGCTTCTTCGGGTCGCCGTTCTTCAGCCATTGCTTGAACTGCGCCACGGTCATGCCGGTGACGGCGCCGGCACGCCTTGGGCCGCTGCCGTCGGAGAATGCAGCGTCATAGGTGTCCATCGCCGACTGCAATTCGTTGTAGCCGAGCATCACCTTGTGCTCGTCGAATTTTCCGGTCGCCGGGTCGATCTGGTCGACCACGAAGACATGGCCGGTGTTCTCATGGCCGAGATAGACGTCGACCGCATCGCCGTCGGCGCCGTTGGTGCGCTTGAGATAGCCGTAGGGCGCCGGCATCTGGACCGACCACGGCTTGCCGCTGCCGTCGATGCCGGTGCGCTCCTGCCCCGCCTCGGTCTCGATGGCGATCGGCATGCCCTGCCATTCGACATGACGCTTGCGGTAGTTGCCGGCCTCGGCCTGCCCTGGCGTCGGCGCGGCGGTCTGCTCGGCGTTGATGTGAATGTCTTCCGGCCGCTCGATCACCAGCGGCGATTCGCGCGTGCCGGCCGGCGGCTGGAACCGCGCCATGGTGACGCCGTTCTCGGTCCTGGTCTCAAGCCCTGCGATGGGCGCGCCATCCGGCACGGTCTGCCATTTCGCGGTCGGCACGAAATCCGCGATGGCTTTGCGCTCGGCGACGATCTCGGACAGCTTGCGCTTGTCGGAAAGCAATGCATCGAGATTTGGCCGTGTGTCGTTGGCGCCGGGGATGATCTCGGAAATAGGCGTGCTGCCTGGGCGATGCGGCGCCTGCGCGATCTGGCCGCCCATGTGGCGACCGATGACGTCGGCGGCCCAGCTTGGCAGGCTTTCGGCGCTGTGGCTCGGACCCCAATAGCGCCGTGCGCCAAGGTCGATGTGAATGGCGTTGTTGTAGACGCCGATGCCGGTGAAGCCAGCGGCCGACGCGGTTTCGATCAGGCGCACGCGATCGGCGATCGGCATGCCGCGCACGTCGATGTCGAGCGCATTGCCGTCCATGTGCTGCGAACGCTTGGCGCCGCCGGCCGCTGCGTTGCGCTCCGGATCGCGAAAGCCGGAATTGATCGGCAGTTGCGCACCGAACGCATCCTGCAACTGCTGGAAACGGTCGAGGACTTCTGGGCGCACATGCGCCACGTCGGCCGAGCCGGAAGCAATGGTGAAACTCTTCTCCTCCGGCACGAGAGCGGCCATGCCCTTCGGCTGGTCTGTGACAGGGATAAGGCTCGGATCGGCGACGGGCGGCGCCTGTTCCGCGTTTGTTTCACGGGAAACGTCGGGAACTTGTACGTTTTGTACGTTTTGCGCGGGCGGAATGACGGGCGTCAGGCCGCCGGCATCGAGCGGAGCCGGCGCCACCGGCTGGCCGGGCTGCGGCTGGAACGCCTGATCGATGCGTCCGGCAATGTCGGCCTGCGGCGCTTGGGGCGGGAATGCCTGGTCGACGCGGCCATTGATGTCTTCCTGCGACATCTCGCGGGTGAAGGCGTCGTCGATGCGGCTGTTGATGGCGGCATCCGATTCCGGATCGGCGCCGATCACCTGCTCGGCTGGCAAGGCGCCTTCCGGCACACCGTTGACCGAATGGATGCGACCTTGCTTGGCCTCGCGCGCCCTGCCGACGACGATCTCGGGCACGCCAGAGACAACCTCGGCGGCGCCTTCCATGAGCACATCGCCGGGATTGGTGATCGCGCCCTTGTCGACATACTGCGCGCTGGCCTCGCCGGCTGCACCCGTGCCGGCCTGCATGGCGAGCTCGGCGACCGGCTTGCCGATCTTGCCGGCAATGCCGAAGGATATCGCGTCGAAGGCCGCAACCGGAATACCGCGCTTGAGCGCGTGATTCCGAGCGTCCGCCATGATGGCCGGATCCTTGAAGGCGGCTGCTACCGCAGCATCGTCGTTGAAATCGACGCCGTGGTTGCGCATCGTGTCGATGATGGTCGAGGAATACTCGCCTGCAAACGAACCAAGGAACGTGCCGCCGATGGTGCCGGCCGTGGCGCCGACGGCATTGCCGACGATCGGAACGACCGAGCCGGCAGCACCGCCAGCTGCACCGCCAGCAATACCGCCAGACAGAGGCGCCAGCGATTGCGGCAGGCTTTCGCCGATGGTCGACAGGACCGCCTGCGGATTGCTGAGAATGGCATAGGCTGCACCGCCCCAGCTCTTGGCCTCCGAAATCTCCTTCATGCCCTCCTGCACCGCAGGCGGTGCCGGATAGCGAGCGATGTCGGCTTCGTCGCGGACCAGCGCCTTGGCGGTGTCCTCGTCGGACATGATGCCGGTTTCGTGCTGCAGGATGGTGCCGGCCTGCTGCAGGCGGTTGAAGCCGCGCGCCAGCGAGCCGAACGGCACCGACCTGTCTTCCGACATGGGATCGGCCCGACCGATCGCCGGCATTGCGGTCAGCCCGGTCGTGTCGAGCTTCTTCAAGCCTTCGACGTTGAGACCGGATGGCGCCACAGCCGGGCGCAAGCCCGTGGTGTCGAGTTTCTTCAGGCCGCCTGTATCGAGGGTCATTTGGTGTAAAGCTGCCCGTCAATCATGATCACCGAGCCGGCTGGCGCGCTGGTCTTGAACCAGTCGACATCCTGCTGCGTCACCGCCTCATAGGGCGCCTGCTGGGTTCCCTGCCCCTTGATCGCTGCCGGTTGTGCACCGGGTTGCGCTGGCGCTGCGGTCTGCGCCGGCTGCGACGGATCGGCGCCGGCCTGTGGCCGCTGCTGGCCCGACTTCAAGTCGGCAAGTATCGCCTGATAGCGCTGGCGGCGATCCTCCGGCGATGTGCGGAAATCGCTCGATGGCATCTCCATCGAGGTCAACTGCCGTGCCAGGTTCATCAGGTCGATGTCGGTCGGCGGCTTGCGGCCCGATGCAATGGCGAAGGCGTCCTCGTCGGAATAGCCCAGCGCCTTCGCGGCATCCTGCACGACCTGGAACTGAAGCGGCCTGCCGGCGCGGCCGGTCGCTGCATCCATGTCCGGTTCCGGCGCATTGTCGACCTTGAACGGATAGGTCGGGTCGGCACGGTTCTGGCCTGCTCCGGCGCCGCTGGTCAGGCCCTTGACCGCCTCGGTCATGAACTGCTGCTGGCGCTTCGGCGAGTTCGGATACTGCGTCTTCGCCTGCTCGGAGAGCGCCTTCAACTGCTTGATCACCAGCCTGTTGTTGACGATCTGGTCTGGGAGGTCGACGCCGAGCTGCTTGGCCACGGCACGCGCCGTCACCACGTCGCCCTGGTCGAGCAGATCGATCACCTTGTAGGTGCCGTCGAGCGCGGCATTGTCGACCTTGACCTCGCCAAGCCTTGTGTTCTGCTTGGTCTGCGCAATGCGGTCGGCTGAGGTTGCCTGATTTTCAGAGGCGGAAAGCGCGGCATCGCCGGTCTTGATCGGGGCTTGCGCGGCGTTCTCGCGCGCCACGGCGACGTCATAAGGTGCGGTCTGCGCTGCCACGTCGGCGCGCGTCTGGTCTAGGCCGGCGCTGGCCTCAAGTGCCCGCAGCCGCGACGGCATGCCGGCGGCCTGCTCGGCGTTCTGCTGCATCCGGCCATCATTGGCGATATCGGTCGTGAGCAGATCCTGATAGACCTGCTGGCCGCGCTGGAACGCTGCGGTCGCCGGATTGTCGCGGATGAACTGGATGTCTGACATGGTCGCGCCTCTCAGGTGTTGTATTTGGCCATGCGGTCGGCATAGGTGCTCGACCGAGCACCTGAAGCAATCGCCGAGCCGATATCGCCAATGGCCGAGCCCATCAGATTGCCGTTCGCTGTCATCGCATTGGCAGTCGTGTTGCCCATGCTCTCCATGCCGGAAGCCTGCGTCTTGCCGATCGAGGTGTAGGCACTGCCGAGCCTGTCGTAGTAGTTGTCGTACATGCCGCCTGCGCGGCCAGACGCGGTATCGGCGGCCTGCGCCTTTTGCGTACCTTCTGTCGACTGCAGGCCGGAAATGCCGCGCATGGAGGTGTCGTAGCTGTCGGCCAGCCCACCCGCTGCGTTCATCGCTGCGGCACGGTTCTTTTCCAGCATCGAATTGACCTGGTCGTTCTCGACCTTCCCCATCATCGCAGCCGCGGTGCGGCCGGAACCGGCAAAGCCCGACGAGCGGATGTTCTGGGCATTGATGCGGCGCGATTCGTCGAGCTGATACTTCTGGTCTGACGTCAGTTTCATAGGGTTGGCGACGACGTTGCGCAGGAACCGCATACCGGGCTCGGCCTCGTCGCGCATCTGACCGAGCGTGGCCTGGGCGGCGTGGCTGCCTTCCTCGATCGAGCCGACGACTGCCGAATAGCCGGACTGGATCGCCGCCGATTGCATGTCGAGACCAGAATAGAGCGCGTCAATGTACTTGTTGATCGCGTCCGTCGAAATCCGCATGCCTTCATAGGTCATGGCATTCGAAGCGTTCGCCGCGTCGGCGTTCGCATCAGCGCCGACCATTGCGCCAAGCCCCGAAGCAAGCCCGCCGATGATTTCGCCCAGCATTTTCTTGCCCCCCTGCTCTTCGTCTAGACGCCAGCGAGGCGCGTACGCGCCATGCCGCCGCCCACGCCGCCGCCCATGCCTTGGGGCTGCTGCGGTGCGTATGGCTGCTCGGCGGCGCCCTGCTCTTCGCCACCGTCGTCCATGCCGCCCTGATCGCCGCCGCCGCCGGCCTGCTGCATCATGTAGTCGATGACGAAGCCGACCTCGGGCAGGAGCTTTTTCAGCGCCTGCGCCGCACCCTCATCGACGCCGCCGAGCAGCGCTTCCTGCTCTTCGTCCGACAGTGCGTCGAGCCGCTTGAGGAGCAGCGCCTGGACCGGGTTCTTCGGGTCGATGTTGCGCTGCAATTCCGGCGGCAGGCCGTTGGCGGCAGCGGGAGCCGCACCGGGCTGCGGTGCCTGCGGCTGTTGCGGTGCGGTCGGCTGGGGAGCCGCTGCCGGCTGTGGCATACCGCCGCCTGGCTGGCCTGGCTGGTAAGGCATGTTCATGGGAATTGTCTCCTATTTGAGCATGTCGGGGTCGATGCCGTCGCCGACCAGGCGAAAGGCGGTGTGGACTTTGCCGCCATCGGCAAAGCCGAGATCGAGCGCGATATTGTGCAGGCTGCGGTAGTGGGTCGGCATCTCGATGAAGCCGCGCCCGCCGAGAAAGCCCTCGGCGATGGTGATCACCCCTTCGATGGCGCGCCGCGCCGCCTCGATGCGGACGCGGCCCGGCAGGGCCGGATTGACGCAGGTGAAGGCGATGTAGGCGATCGCTGCATTGGGCAGGTAGACGAAGCTGGCGCCGGCAGGAGCGCCGTCACAAAGGACGACGACGCCGCTCGGCGGCAGGCACTCAGGCGGCAGGAACCGGTTTCCATCCCTCGCCTGCAACCAGGCTTTGATAATCGGATAGTGAACCTCTTGCCGGTACGGGACGATCGCCAAAGATCGAGCCTTCGTCGACGATCCAGGCGAGGCATCCGAGGCGGTCTGCGTCTGCATTGATTTCCTCGAGGCGCTGCTCCGGAAGCTGGTCGCCGGAAGCGTCGGTTTCGGCGAAGTCGGCGGCGATGTGGGTGCGCAGCACCATCAGATGATTGGCCGTCATCAATGGATATACGGTGATTTGACCGTCCCGCCCAAGGTCGAACGGCTCGGCGTCGATGGTTTCTTCGACGCGGCGGAACCGGTCGCCGTCCAGCACGGCATGGCTGCCGGTGACGATCTGGCCCTTGTAGCGGAAGGCATTGTCGGAGAGGGCTTCGCCGCGGCCGATCACGGTGCCGCCGAGCATGACCTGCTCGAACAGTTGAATGGTCTCGACCGGCTTCCAAGAGCCGTCGGCCATGCGTACTTCGGTGCCCTTGGCGTAGCAGACGCGCGGCGGCGCCTTCGGCATGACGGCGTGCTCTGGTGCTGCCGGCATGCCTGGCATCTGGAAGACACTGGCCAGCCTTGTGGTCGGTGTTGCCGGTGCCGGGAGCGTGGTCACGGGAGGCGTCGTGACAGGCGGCGTCGCCGGTGCTGGCGTCGTCGTGGCCGGTGTTGCCGGCTGCTGGCTACCGGGGAAAAGCCTGGATATGAGCTGCGGGTCTCTTTGTCCCGAGCCGACATAGCCGGTGCCGCGCTGGTTCATTTGCGGTGTGCCACGATGATAGCCGGCATTTGGTGTCGCCACCGCAGGCAAGGTCGTCGCAGCTGGCGCGACGGTCGTCGTGACCGGCGTCTGTGCGGCGACCGGCGTTGGTACGGCAACTGGTGTCGGTGCGGCCGAACCCAATCCCATGAAGCCGGAGGCGTTCTGCGGTGCCATGTTGATCTCCTTTAACGGAAGGCAGCGACGATATTGGCGTGACTGTGCGAGCCGCCGGGTGGCGGGGTCAGTTGCGAATTGAACAGGCGTGGCGTTTCGTCGGCCAGTGGCAGGTAGAAGCCGCCGGAGGCCATGCGATTGACGCCACGAACGGCCTGCTCGAAGTCTTGCGATGTGCCGGTGATATTGCAGGTGCGCGGGTTCCAAGCCGCCGTCATGGCGAAGAACACGACGCCGGACGCCACCACGTCGCAATCGGCATTGAGGGAATCCGACGCGCCAGCGCCACCATTGATCTGGCTGTCGCTCGCCACATCCGACACAAGGTTGATCACCCGGTAGGTGAAGATATCCGGCCTATCGACATCGCCGGAAAAGGTCGTGGCAATGTCCACCGCGGCACCGGTCGGCACAATGGCTGAAATCAGCGCAAAGCCAAATTCCGGGCGCGGGGCGCCGGCACCGGTGAAATCTGTCTGGGTATGGATGGTGGCGGCTACACCGCCGATCGTCGCTGACGAAAGCGTCTCGGCAGACGCCGAAATCCAGTTGATCCAGGCGAAAATCCGTCTGCCGGCATAATCGGCCCCGGCCGGGCAAGCCGGCGTCAGGTGCGATGTGGCGGTCACAACGGCAGTCGTCGTGAACCCTTCATACTCGCACTCGACCGGGACGCTGCCGGCCCCATCGATCATGATGAACTGCATCAGGCCGGCACGCGGCTGTATTTGATGGTGAAGCTCATGCCGGAGCACACCGCGTTGGCAGAGATCGTCACCGAGATATCCGTGCCTGCCGCCGCGACATTGGCCGTGGCTTGAGCCTGCGCATCTTCGACCGAAGAAACCGCGTTGGCCGTGCCGCCAAGGGCAACGCCGTCGATCTTGAATGCCGCGGTGCAGGTGCCGGAGGTGCATTTGGTCACCGTCTCGACGATGGTGAGACCGAACGGAACCTTGACCACCAGCAGATAGGTGCCATCGGCCGGAACTTGGATGATGCCGCTGATCGCGTCTATCCCAGCCATGGCGTCGGCATAGGCTTTGACGCTCTGTTGCGTCGGCACCATCGTGTCGCTGTTCGAGGCCATGTTGTCTTCGTCGACGACGGCGGTCGCCAGCAGTGCGCCGGCTGCGACAATCTGGGTTGTGGTCGGAGCGACGTTGGTATTGTCGACGTTGACCACGTTTTGCGACATGGCGAACGCCGTCAGCCAGTCGATGATGGCGATGATGTCCTTGCCGTTATCGCCGGTCAGGCGCGGCGGCTGCGGGACCTTATCGGCCATCAGTGCCCGATCGCCTCGGTCTTGACGCCGGCACCGATCAACTGGACGTCGCAGTCTGACGAGCAGGTGATTTCGAACTGGAAGGTCGAGCCGATGCCGAAGGCGCCGAACTCGACCATCTGCAAACGATGCCCGGCCTTGCCCAGGCCGCGGCGAATGCGGGTACCGAACGGCTTGCCGTCACGGCTGCAGCGCACGCTGATCTGCGGATCGAAGGTGTTGGAGCCGATGCCGCGCTTCAATTGCAGGCGCAGCCCCTTGACCTGCACCTGGTTGCCGGACGCCATGTGCGAGGTCCGCACCAGCCAGCGCTGCGTCGCGCCGTCATGGCTGAAAGTGCCGATCTGCAATTCGTAGATCTTGCCCTCGCCGCCGATGAAGATGCGGTCCCACAGCCGCCAGTGCGACCAGCCAGGCCAGCGGATCGGTGTTCCGGTCAGATCGTCCCAGCCATAGAGCGTCGACCAGCGGCGGTTCTTATAATCGAACAGGAACGTCAAGCCCTTGGTTCCATAAGGGTTTGTCGCCATCGGCGCTTGCAGCAGCAGGAACTTTTGCCCCAGCACATGCATGGGCTTGTCGGGGAAACCACCGATCCAGGCATCGGTCCAGTCGTCGATCTGCTCGAAGAACAGGCCGATGGCCGACGAAACGACTTCGGAAATCTGCCCCGAAAAGCGGATGAGTTCGGTCTGGCTGTTCATGGTCCACACCGCATTGTCGGCAAAGATCATGGCATAGGGCAGCGAAACGCCCTCGCCGACCGACCAGCGGCGGAAGAACGGCACGTCGGCGCCGGGGTTGCGCTCGAACTGCTCGATCGAGGCCGAGCCAGAGAGCATGATCTCGCGGAAGGGCGTGACGATCATGGCGTTGATGTTGTCGGCGCTGCCGTCGGCGGCAAAGGTATCGAGCGGATCCCACTGATCCGGTGTTCCGGCGCCTGAATGATAGAAGCGCCCCGAGTTGACCTCGGCTGCGATGGTAAAGCCGTCGAGCCAGCCGACATGGGAGGCGAGCGGCGCATCGACGCTCAAAAGCTCGGTCTTGTCGGTGCGCAGCCGGATGATCGGCCCGCCGGCCGCCATGTCCAGTTCGCGGTCGGTCTTGGAGAAGATGGTGCGTCGGCCGCCCGATACCGGCACGCCTGGAATGCGGAACACCCCGCCGGCCCGATTGACGCGATAGACCGCGCCCTTGCTGGTTGATGCGATCAGATCGCCGTTGAGATCGTTGAGATAGACCCGGCCATTGTCGGCGAGCTCGGCAAACTCGACAAAGCCGGGGAACCTGATCTGCACGCCCTGGTCGTTGAGAAAGCCGTTCTCCATCGCGGTCTGGTAGCCGATGACCGAGTCCGGATCGGCATTGGCATAGACCGGCTTATCGATGGGTAGCGGCGTCCAGTCCTCCATTACGACGACACGACCTCGACCTCGACCGTCCATTCGACGGTCTGCGCCGTGTCGCCGGTGACGCGCAACTCGATCTCAAAGCCGTTGGCGGCGAAGACGCAGGCCCAATTGGCATTGCTCTCCTGCACGGCGCGGACGTCGGTGTTGGTGCCGACGAGGGCAGCGTTAGCCGCCACCAGCGCACCGTTGGCGAGGGCGGAGCCGCCCGAACCATCGGTGATCAGTTCGTTGTCGACGAAGACGCCCTCGATGTCCTGCAGGGTCAGCGTGCCGGTGGCGCCGCCGTCGGCGTCGGCGGTGATGCGCCCGGTGGCGCCGGAGGTGGCGCCGGTCAGCACGTTGCCAACGGTGAAATTGCCGGTCTGCGTGTCGTAGGCCAGCGCCGAGCCGGCGCGCTTGGCAGAGACAGCGACGAAATAGAACCCGTCATTGACGCCGTTCTGCTGGCGGCCGACAACTTTTGCAGTGAGGAACACGCGCTGGCCGGGGTCGAGCGCGATCGCCCATGCCTTGGTGGCGCCGTTCGATGTGGTGACGCCGTAGCTCTCGCCCTTGTCGATGGTGCGAGACCGGGTCCACGCTGTCGATGTGCCGGCCAAGGTGACGTCGTTGATCTCGCGGCAGTCGAGCGCCAGCACATTGTTGCCTGGGCTGGTCAGGGTGATGTCGACGTCGTCGATCTCGACGCCTTCGAAGACGACGTTTTCCAGCGTATCGGCAAGGTTCATTTCGCCGCCGGAAATCCGACCGCGCAGGAAATGGATGTTGGCGATGCTATTGTCGCCATCGAGCGGCGTGGCGTCGGCAATGTCGAGATCGACCGTGTTGCCGGTGAACACGGGATCGATGATGGTGATGCCGCGGGCGCCGACGATCTTCAGACCGGTGCCGGTGTTGGTGTCGAACTCGACGCCTTCCAGCGTGATCTGGCCGCACGGCGCGTCGATGTACTGGACGTCGATGCCGGTGATCGAGCAGAGATCGACGCGACCGCCGATCCAGCGGACGTTACCAAGCCGCTTGCCAAGGCCGGAATCGCCGGCATCGAGATCGCCATGCAGTTTCGAGCCGTCGGCGCAGTCGGACACGAAGAGCTTGTTCCAGACGATGTTTTCGCCGCCGCGAAGGTGCTTTGAGGCGGCAAAGCGCTTGATCTCGACATCGTCGAGCACGATCTGGTCGCGGGCGACGGAATAGAGGCCGACCGATCCGGCGACGACCGAGATGCCGTCCAGCGTCAGCCGGGAGAGGCCGGCGCGATCACCGGCAATGGTGCAGACGCGACTGGCTTGGTTGCATTGCAGCGTGGTGGCGCCCCTGCCCTGCCCGCGTGCCACGACATTTTCGGCCAGCGAGAACGGATTGACGGTGTAGAAGCCAGCCGGCAACTCGACAAAGCCGCCACCTGCGGCACCGGCGACGCCGAGGGCGGCCTGCAAGGTTGCGGTGTTGGTCGCGGCCGAGGCACCGACGGCACCGACGGCGAGGAACTCGCCATAGTCGCGCACGTCGATGCGGCGAGCGAGATATTCGGCCAATGTGTGCGAATCGCCGCCTGACGGCACGGTGACGACAAGTAGGCTGCCGTCCTCGCCTGCCAGTGAGGTGATCGCCGGATTGATGATGCCGGTCTGGTCGACGCTGTCGATCTGCAATTCCACGGCCTGCCCGACATAAAGCGGTGCGGCCCACTTGCCGTAGGAGGTATTGTTTTCGATGTGCTCGAGCAAGGTCTGCGGGTTGGCCGCGGCATTGAGCAGGTTTTCGTCGGTATAGACCAAGGCAAGGTTGTCCGTTCCGGCGCGCACGATGGTGACCGTCGCCAGGCCATAGCCAGGGCGCCACGTATCGAACTCGGAAAGACGGATGGATGCCATGGGTTTTTGCCTATTCGTAGAGGATGTTGACCTTGCCGGCGTCGAAGGTGTCGGTGCCGCCGACCGTGGTCAGGCGGATCCGGTCGAGCGTTGCCGACAGGGATTTCGAGCCGCCGCCGAAGGTCACGATCGTGGTGTCGGACCGGCTGCCTGTTGTCGATGCGACCCAAGTGTTGGTCGAAGCATCGAGCAGCGTGAGGATCATGGCGCCGTGCAGGATGCTGGCCGCGGTGATCGCGCCGAGAATGCCAAACCCTGTCGTGTGGGCTGCCGAGCTGGTCGTGTCGGAGCCTGTGATCTGCCCGGCGGTGCCGAGATAGCCGGACGCCTCGATTCCGCCGCTGTCGCCGATCTGGACCATTGGCAGCGAGGTGCCGGAGATGGACAGCCCGGACCATGACAGGGTGATCTTCCTCGTCCCGTCCGGAATGCTGGTAAAGTCGATCGAGGTCCCGGATGTGGCCGCCGCAGGCGTGCCGATGCCGCCGCCCCATTCGGGAGCGGTAGCGCCGGGGTTCATGCGCAGCCTTTGGCCTGCGGCACCCTTCGGAATGCGGGTGTAGGCCTTGGCGCCGGAGAGATAGAGCAGATCGCCGGCCGCGGTCGAAGCCGGCAGCGGGACAAAAATCTTCTGCCCTGCACCATCGCCCATGACCAGGACGTTGTCGTCGGTGTCCCACCACACTTCGCCTTCGGCGGTTGGCGTCGGCGTAGCGCTTTGTTTCAGGACCAGCGTCGGTTGCGTGATCGTATTGAACGTCAGTTCGCCACTGGCGCGCTGATAGCGGGTGCAGACCCAATTGCCGGCGCCGAGCGAGCGCAGCCGGATGATATCGCCCGCGGCGCCAACGATGTTGACTGAGCCGGGCAGGATCAGGCTTGTCGCATTGTGGGTGAAGGTCGGCGCGCCAGTGAGCGTGAGCTCGCGCTCGACGCCGGCGGCAAGCGTGCCGAACGAGGTGATCGTCGCGCCGCCGGTCAGATTGCCGGTGCGCCCGGTCATGGTCGACAGATCGGTGGTGGTGCCCGACGAGATGTTGGCCGCGACAACAGCCGCATCGTCGTTCATCTCGAGCGGCGTGCGGTTCTCGTACTGCGTGTTGCCGGCGTTGCGCCGGACATAGTCGAGCGCCACGGGAACCGTCGGCATTTCAGCGTTGGAGGCGGTCGCCGCACTGGCGGCTGCCGCTGCGGCGCTGGCTGCCGCTGCCACCGCTGCGGCGCTTGCAACCGCGGAGATCGGCGCGATCTCGACCATGATCACAAGATTGCCGGCCAGGATGTCGGCGGCGAGCGAGACGGCGAGGTAATCGTTGCTGACGACATAGACGTCGCCGGTCAGGCTGTCGCGCACCAGGTCGGACGAGGAATAGATCGTGGCGGCAAGGTAATTGCCCTTGTAGGTGCCGCGCACCTGGATGACGCCGGTATCGTGCGAGGCGACCGAGGCGCCGCTGATCTCGGCAATCACAGGATCCGAAATATAGACCGGCGCCTCGAACTTGCCGTCGCCGTCGAGCGTCTGCGGGTTTCTCGCGGTGGTCGAGCCGGTCGGGCCGGCGTAGAGCGTCGCCAGCGTCGTCAACTTGTTGCCGTCGACATCGATGTTGAAGAACGTCGCGGTCGCCCCGACATAGATCGGGTTGGCCAGTTGGAAATCAGGGATCGCGCTGCGCAGGCTGGCCATCAGCAATCCTCCATTCCAAAGGGTTCGACAGTGGGTGGCTCGGTGTCGTGCTCGCGGTTCTCAAAGGCTTCGAGCGCGCCGCGCGCCTTGAGTTCTTCGCGCTCGAAGCGGGCAAGGCTATTTTCCGGCAGTTTGACGACGGCGCCGCCGCCGATGTCGACGCACAGCTTGTAGGTCAGCCAGCGCTGCCATGCCTGGCGAAACAGCGTCTCGACCGAGTCCTGCGGCCTGGTGCCGCTGACGCCAGCCGGCGCGACGTTGGGCGCATAGCTCTGAAAATCCAGCACGACAGTCCAGACGTCGGTGTCGGTCGCATCGATGGTCGGATAGGTGTAGAGCGTCGGATCGGGCAGCCGGTCGATATAGACCTCGCAAGGCGTGCCGGGGGTCGAGAGCAACGACTTTTCCAGCCATGTATCGCGCGCCACGATTTCCAGCGGCGTGCGGTTGCCGTTGGCGTCTTCCAGCCATGCCGCGACCGGGAACTGAAACCCGTTGTCGGGAAACGCCGTGATCTCGTCGGACAGGAGATAGGGCTGCTGACCGGCAACCAGCGTTAGCCGGATGCTGGCCGGGATGAGGAAGAACAGCCTGGTCGTGCCGGCGACTTCCGCCATGACCATGTCCAGCCAAAACAGCGCCTCGCGCAGATCCTCGCCGTCGGGCGCGCTCTCCGTGGTCGGGAACTTCCCGATCATGCGAAGCGCGCGCTCGCAGATTTCCTTGGCTTTGAGGACGCGCGACATTGTTTGCGCTTACGCCGCGTCTTCGTCGTCGGCCGGCGGCGTCCATTCGTCCGGATTGGCCTCGTTGACGCTGTTGATCTTCTTGCGCTCGGCGAGCGCCGCCACGATGAAGGCGATCATCGCCTCGCGGTCACCACTCTCGGCGACCTTCTCGCCGCCGGGGAACTCGACGGCGCGCAGCCATAGCGCCTGATCGTGCAGGTCATGGAAATTGGCGATGGTCTCGTCGGGCGCGAGTTTCAGTTTCTCGCCGGCCTGCAATTCGTCGGGCTGCTTTGGCACGCCGCGCCATGGCAGCACGGTGCCGTTGGCATCGGTCAGCTTGAAGGCGGTGCTGATCTTGAGGAATTTGACGGCGATCTCGCGCGGCATCTTGTTGGGCTTGCCTGGTACGAACTTGATCGTGCGCACGACGCCGTCGACCAGCATGTCGTGCTCACGCGGCCCGCCGCTCGGCGTCGCGGTCATGTCGAGGACGAACATCATGCCGTCGTCTGTCTTCTTCACGGTTTCCGTGGTCATTGGTCTGGTTCCTGTTGCGGGGAGCATGGGGAATTTGGAGCGGAGGGGCAGCCGGGCATCCATGGGAAGATGCCCGGCCCCCCGCATCCGGTCGCGTAGGAGGAAAACTACGCGGCCAGAAGGTAAGGCAGGTGGATGAAGCCCTTGCCGGTGTCGGCACCGGCCGAGGTGGTGACAGTGATGGACTTGCCAGCCATCGACACATTGCCTTCCGGCGCATCGTCGCCGGCATTGGCCGAGTCCAGTACTTTAAACAGCGCCCCCATGGTGTCGGCGGTCGCGATGACCGACGCCTTGACAAGCGCGGCTGCCGCGACCGAAAGGCCGTCGATATAGCCATCGGCGTCACCGGTGTCGGTCGAGAGCGTGCCGACGTCTATGGTTGCGGCGGCATCGAGGGCCGTGACGTTGACGAACGGCGTCGGCAGCATCAGGCCCGAAGGCACGGTGAAGCCGGTCGCCGTCTCGGTCGCGGCAGTAATGTCAGCCGCGGCCCACGGGATCACCATGCACTGGTTACGGCCCGTCCCGACGAGGATTTCATTCGGGCCGGACGGCTTGACGTTCTTCACCACGATGAACTGGCCGCCGGGCGCCTGGATATAGAGATCGACCAGAAGCACGGTTTCGGCGGTGAAGAAGTTGATGAAGCCGCGCGTCAGCGAGATCGGGTTGGCAAGCGCCGCACCGTCCACATCCTTCAGCGTGGCTTTCAGCGCATCGCCGTTGACGGCAACAAAGGCTTTGCCGCCTGCGGTGATGATCGCCTCGAGGGTGTTCGCATCCTTCAACTGGATGCGGTATTCGAGTTGACGAAGCATTTTCGTAGTCTCCGAAAATGGGATTGAAGGGGACCGGGCAGACCATCCGCCCGGTCGCGATCACGGGTGCGGATTAAGCCGCGGCGGCGGTCTTGACGGCGATCGTGCCGAAGTCCTCGCGGTTGTTCGAGTCGTAGATCGACTTGAACTGAGGCTTCAGCATGCCGATCTTGCGGCCCGAACCGATGCCCGGCCGGTTGCCGTAGTCGGTCTTGTCGCTTTCACGCCAGAAGGTGTTGCCGATCGTGGCAATGCCGCCGGCCTGGGCGCCGAGATAGAGCGCCTGCGCACCATCGATCAGGCCACCGGCGCCCCACTTGCTGGCCGAAGCAAGGCCAGACGTGTTGAACACCTTGTTGTGCTGATAGATGATGGTGCCGTCGATCGTCGCCATGGCGCCGGTGAACAGCTTGTTGTCGGAGCCGGTCTTTTCGGCGGTCCGCATGATGGTCTGGTAGGTCGGGTCGAGCACCAGGTCGCGGCGCTGACGCGGATGGATGACCATCACATAGTAGCTGCGGCCGCCCGAGCGGATCGGGCGAAGACGCTTTTCAGCGGCCTGCGTGTTGGCGCGCACGATGACCGACCACGACATCTTGTCCGACGAGGTGATCGAGCCTTCGCTCGTCGCAGCACCCGCATAGAGGATGCGGTTGGTCGAGGGAGCGGCCACGTCGGCACCGAAGCGCAGCGAGGGAAGCTGCGAGCCAGTGCGGGTCGCACCGTTCGTCTTGAGCGTGTAGGCCCGGCCCGACAAGGTGAGGAACATCAGTTCGTCCATCTTGTCGGAAAGCCAGAACGCCAGCTTTTCCTTGGACTGCGCGCGGAACCGAATGACGGTCGCCTGCTCGGCCATTTCGCCCTTGGACTTGGTGCCGTGGCGAAGCTGGTCGATGCGGATGACCTGTGCGTCGTTGATCATCGCCTCTTCGTTGCCGTCGAGTTCGTTGTCGCCGACGACGCCGTCGCCCTGAAGGTCCTGCACGAGCTGCATGACGCATTCGAGGCCACGCTCGGTCTCGGTGAGCTTCGTCACCCGCTGGATGACGGAGTTCATGTCGGAATCGGACTTGCCGATATAGCCGTTGGCAAACCAGAACGACTCGTCGCGGCCGGCTTGCCAGGTTTCTGCGGCCCACACTCGTTTCTGAGCGATGGTGAGGGCGCCGAAGTCAGTAGCGGACATTGAAGTCCTCCTATTTCTAGGTGGTGATGCCGAGGAAGCGTTGTCGCGTCGCGATCGGCAAAGCTGCCAGGTCGTCGTCGCTCATGTTTTCGATGGAGGCTTCCGAGATCACTTCGCCTGCGGAACCCGTCATCGACGCCACGTTCGGGGGCATATCCCCTTGCATGGCGATTTTGGCTGCCCGTGCCGCAGCTTCTGGACTGAGGCCGGGGGCGGCAGGTGTGGCCGGCGCTGGCGCCGGGGTGGCTGCCAGCGTCTTGCCCGTCAGCATCGGGCCGTATCGATCGGAGAGGACTGCAATGCGCTCGCGCAGCCGCAGGTTGCCAACCGGCCCCTTCGGCAGTTCGATGCGCTCGGCAGCGAAGGACTCCTTGGCTTTGTTGACGAGCCAGTCGAAATCCATGTCGCTTTCGATCGCCGCCAGATACGGGTGCTTCGCCTCGAGGTCAGCGGTGAGCTGGTCGAGATAAAGGTCTGCCGTGGCCGGCTGCTGTTGCGTCTGCTTTGGGACCTTGGCGAGAAGGATCTCCTCGCGGATCGCTTGCTCCTGATTGGTGAGAGCGCGCTCTTGCGTCTTCAGTTCGGCGTAGGAGATTTCCCCTGCGTCGTACCGCTTGGCGAGCGTGTCGATCTGCGTGCCGACCGCGATGAGGCGGTCTGCTGCGGCTGGCTGGGCCGGTGCGGCAGGTGTTGCCGCTGGTCCAGGCGCTGCCGGTCCTCTCACTTTCAGCGCTTCGACTTGTCCAGCAAGATAGGCGTTCTGGCGAACCAGTTCGTCGTTCTTGCCAAGCACCTCGTCGAAGCGGGCCTTGGGGATCACGGCGGGAGCGGGTTGCTCCTGCGGTGCCGCAGGCTTTGCTGGTGCGCCCGGCGCGGCTGCTGCTGCCGGTGTTTCTTTCCCTGGCTCCGGTGACGCGGCTGGCTTGGCCTCCTCGGCTTGAGCGGCTGCCTTGGCGTTTTGGAGTTCGAGATCGTCGAGATCGTCTGGCACCGCTACGGGCGGCACACTGGAAAGTGCCGTCGATGCTGCCAAATCCTCGATTGCGGGCGCAATAAGGTCCTGTCCGAGTTGATCGGCCATAGTCTTCATCTCCTGTCGCGTGATGGTGCGGAAACGCCCGTGAAGTCGGCGGCACTTCGATCCTGTATCGCCGGATCATGCGGAAGACGCCCGTTGGAGCCGGCGGCGCTCTTGCCTCGATACCGTCGAGGCGCGGTCGTCAGTGCGCGGTGGGCTGCTGCCCCTGCGCACGCTTGAAGGTCTGGCCCTCGGCCGGGTCGATCACCTCGACCATCAGCTTTTTCCATAACTGCCATGCGCTTTCGCAGCGCTGGCCCCAGGATTCGCGGCCGGACAGCATGACGTCGGCGAAATCCAATTCTTCGCTCTCGCCATGAACCCAATCGGCTGTGAACTGCGGATCTCCGTCAGCGTCGACGAAGATGATGCACATGCGATGGTATTCGGCATGGATCAGCAGCACCGAGTTGCCTGGCACCGGATGCGTGAACACAATCACCCATGCGCCGTCGTGGTGCAGGTCGCGGTTGAGCAGGGAGAGCAGGTCGCGGGCAAACATCATCTGGTCTGGCGCGAGCTCCGGCGAGCCGGGGTTGTGGTCGATGAATTCGCCATTGTCGCGCTGCATGATGGCGTAGTGCCAGCCCTGCCCGCCCTCGAGCACAGCTTCGCGCTCGAAGCGCCGCAGCATGAACGGCGTGATCAGACGCTCGTCGGGAAGGCGGTGCATCACTTCTTGGCCCGCGCCTTAACCTTGGCGGCCGGCTTGCGCGCCTTAAGCAAAGGCGTCATCCGGTTCGGTTCCAAAGGCGCAGCATCAGGGTTTGCTGCCATCATGGCGACGATCTCTTCCTCGCTCCACTGTGCGGCGCGCGCGACACTCGGGATACGGTTGAAGATCAACACGTCGGCGGGGAACCCTTCGGTGCGCCCGTCAGCGTAGACCTTCCAGATATGCCCTGTCGCCTTGTCATGCACTTCAAAGGCCGGCTGATCGTCTGCATCAAACACGGGGTCGACCACGGGGTTTGCCGGGCCCAGATCAACCGGCGTCTGAAACTCACCGTCTTCAACTGGACGCGCATCTTCGCCGGAGAACACCATGTGGCGCCCGGCAACGGCAAGGTAGCTGCCGTGCCCGACATCGAGGTCGAGCGTGCGGCCGGGGCGGATGGTCTGCGCCTCGCCGCTCTCGTTGGTGACGACCACGTCGCGCTCGGATTCGGGCTTCTCAAGATTGACGATCTGCACTTTGCGGGACATTGCGGTTTCCTCTCAAGGTTAACCGGCTGGGCCGGGTTGTGGCGCCTGCGGGGGAGCGGGCGGTGGTAGTTGCGGCGGTGCACCTGGTGCGCCGGGCGGCACGGCGCCGGGCATCCCTGGCTGCGGCGGCTGGCCGGTAAGGCTCTTCAGCCGCTCGATCCATTCGGACTTGCGCGGCAGCGACGACATGTCGACGATCAGGTCGGCAAGCGCCGGGATGAACGGGCCGAGCGCTGGTCCCATCTTTTCCAGCAAGGTCATCATCTCTTCGAACTGCGCATTGGCAAACGTCGCCGAAAGCGGCTGCTCGTCGACTATGGCGGAATATTTTCCGACGGTGATGTCGTTGAGAATGCGCTTGATGCCGCTGGCCGGGTCGGTCTGCATCTCGTTGATCAGGATCTGCGTGAACTTGCCGTCCTCGCCGAGCACCCGGTACATGCGCTTTTCGGTGTAGTGGTTCTGGAAGCATTCGAGATGCTTGCCGCCCAAGATGGTTTTCGAGCGCGAGAAATTGTCCATGTAGAGCTGGATGGCGATGACTGCCTGGCGCTGCCTCGCCTCGATCGCCCTGCCGGACTGCACCCGGTCGAGTTCACCAAGCGCGCTCTCGTTGATGCCAGATATGGTGCGGATGTCGTCCTGCGCCTTCTGTTCCAGGCGCTCATGCGCCATGGCGGGCGCTGCCGGCGACATCTGCTTGGGCTCGTGATCGCCCTTCCACTTCATCATGTAGCCGGGCGAGGCGCCGAAATTCTTGAGCTTGCGCTCCTGCACCGGGTCCAAGCTGCTCTCGTGATAGGACCAGCCGCCGTTCGACAGCTTCGATGTCACCTCGACCTCGACCGAGCGGCGCTTGTTCTTCTCCTTCTGCGGGTCGATCAGGTCCTCGACCGCGCCGCGCGTCATGCCGCGGCGGAAATACGGAAAATAGCCGGCGATCGAATAGGTATCGTAGGGCGACGCCTTGTCGTGCAACAGCATGTCGCCGACCATCGTCGTGCACTGCAGACGGGTGACCTGGCGGCGCTCGACGATCAGCGGGTTGCCGACTGACTGGCCGTAATAGATGATCTTCTCGATCCGGTCCCGGCCCCAATCGAGCGGCAGCACCTTCTTGTCGCCTGTCTCAAGGTCGATGCAGACGTTACGCTGCTCGGTGACGCGGTGCTCTGACTGGATGATCTTGATCGTCTTGCGGTAGGTGTCGACGAAATCGCCCATGGTGCCGTAAAAGCTATCCCACCATTCGTTGGCGTTCTCGTCGCGCTGGCCGAAGGTGCGAACCGGCGTGACCTCGTCGCCGACCATCATCGAGGTGACCGGCGCTACGGGCGTGGCGCCTTGCGTGAAGGGGCGCACCAGCCCAGCCACCGCCTTGCCGAACGTGCCCTCGATCTCGTCGATCGAGACCATCTTGGCTGTCTGGATGAAGGCGGCCGAATCGTTGAGGTCGTAGGTGTCGCAATCCGGGTCGATGTAGGTCGCGAACGGATCCTGCGCCGTCGTGCTGATCTCGCCGAGATCGTTCTTCTCGAAGTCCAGCACGGTCTTGTAGAAGCCGCGGCCGGCAACGATGCCGTCGAGGAACACCTCGCCGTCGACGAATTTCAGGCCGCAGCCGATGGCGACGCTCTTTTCCAGGCGGCTCAATACCTCGGCGATCTCGTCGCTCGAGCGCGAGTCCGAGCCGGGCTTGAACTCGATGTCGGTCTTGTTGTTGGCCTGGTAGCCGAGAATGAGGCGCACCAGCGGCGCAATGACATTGAAGGTCAGCGCCGGCCGCTTCTGCGCCGCCATGTCGGCCAGCGCCTTGGCCGTCCACTGCCTGCCCTCGAAGAAGTCGACCGCCACCTTGGCGCCTTCGGCCCATTTGTTGTGGGCCCACGACGCGCGCTGATGCCGTTCGGCAAGGAGCATGACTTTCGTCTGGTCCTGCTCCGGCAGTTTGTTGGTCGGGGTTGGGCCGTATTTCATGCGGGATTAGCCGACCATCCAGTTGGTGCCGTCGGAATAAACAGGCACATTGACGGCGCCGCCGCCGGTAACCGCCGAGCCGAATGCGGGCGCGGTTGCGTCCGACACGAACATGCGGGCGCCAGCGCCGGCCGTGGCGGCTGCGGGCAGTGTTGCCACGGTCTGCGGCGTGAACTTGATCTGCAGCGGCCGAACCGTCCCGGTCTGCGCCTCTGCCTTGATGGTGCAGACGTTCGATGCCCATGAAATCGACAGGCGCTCGTAATTAGTGGCGCTGGTGAAGGTGTTGTAGACGCGGAAGATTTGCGCGCTGGCGCCGTTGCGCATGCCGATGGTGTTCGCCGCCTCACCGATCAGAACCGCCGTGAGCGAGGCATTCAGGTTTATGAATCCGGCGTTGGTGATATACAACTGATTGACGGTCAGGCGCCCGGCCTTGGTGAGGCTGGCCTGGCTGACGCCGCCAACCAGGAAGTCGAATAGCAACGAGCCGGACGCGCTCGCCGTGTCGGTGACACTAACCCTCAGCGCCGTGAAGGTCGTGGCGACGTTGTTCCAGATGATCGCCGGCAGGTTGGCCAGATCGGTGAATATTTGCCGGATCTTCATCGCCTACCACTCCGTCGCAGTGAACTTCTGGCCGGTCGTTGCCCCGATGATCGAGATGGCGAAGACCGTCTCGATCTCGAACATCGAGTTGGTCGGGACCTTGTAGGACCCGGCGGTGTCGACCGCAGCGGTTCCACCGGTCTCGTTGATCCAGAGATCGCCGGTGGAAATGTTCTGCCCGGTGAGGCCACGGCGGTCAGGGTTGGCTGCAACAAGCGCCTGCGCCGTGCCACCGGTGGTGATGGCGCCGGACCGATCCGTTCCACTGCTAAGGGTCATGACTGCGTCCCTCCGTTTCGCCGGATCAGGCGGTGACCTGTTTCCAGTCGGTGTTGGTCAGGCCGGTCGAGATGTAGAAGTGAGCGGCGGCGGTATCGAAATGCCACTTGCCGATGAAGGTCGGCGTGGTGACGCCAGACGGGGAGGCGGCGCTCGTCGAGTAGGTCATGCGGTCTTTGATTTGCGCGCCTTTGACGTGGTCGGCCGAGCCGTAGATTTCGTCGTAAGCGGATTCCGACATGGGCATTTGAGTATCTCCTTTGGGTTGTGCCCAGACATGGGCAGGCGGCGTTGCGGCCTGGGCGGCCTCAACGGTTGTCACTCTGTTGATGAGTCTGGGTTAGCGGGGGCAGGCTTTGTAGGTCCCGCCAGCTTGGGCTGGGAGGCCGCAGAGCAGCCCGATTTCTACCAGTTTTGCCGCAAGATCGGTGCCATCAGGCAGGAAGCATTGCACGACGATTGCGCCATTGAATTTCGGCGCCGTCCTGCCGTCGCAAGGCGTTCCCAGCCCGACAGGCTTGCAAGTGAGGGTGTTCCCTTGAAACGTCTGCACCGCTGTCGCCGCGTCTCTTGCCGACACTCCCGGTCTTGGTTCGACGCCGCACAGGACAATCTTCGTGTAGTACGTGGTATAGAGCGACATGTCGTCTAACGAGCGGACCGTGAGCCTGCCGGTCATAGGCTTAGGCGCGGCCGGCTCCACTTCGACGTGCCTCACGTCAACGCCCATCCTTGAAATCACAACCAGGAAGCCGGTCGCGAATAGGGCAAAAAAGGCGATGAACCACAGTTTCCGCATTACCTGGCGAGGCGCTCTTTCAGTTGACCCGCGAACTGCCTTGCGGCCAATGAGCCGCGCCGCGGGCCGTACGGCACCATCCTGCGCATCTTCGGGCTTGGCATGCCATAGGCAATCATCGCCACCATGAACAACCCGCCTCCGGTAACGAGGCCGGTGAGCAACGGGATATTCGCCTCCTGCATGAGAAACGGCAGCGACACTGTTGCAGCGAAGGCCAGCCGCGCACGCGTCACCACTTTATTTGCCAGACTGAGCAGCACGCCGAAGACAATCCCGACGATCATCACCCCAACCATGCCGAACGCCGCCAGCCCGTCGCTTGCCCAAAAGCTCGAATTGGCGTTGAAGCCGTCGCCGCCTGCAAGCCGGATGCCAACGACAAACCCCAACGGCACCTTATAGGGATACTGGATGAACAGGTTGAGGATATTCGAATGTGACCAATAGGTTAGAGGGCTGTCGGAAAACACGTCGGCGTAAACCCCTACCATTGCCCCTTGCAAGGCGAGAGTCCGCATGAAAATGGTCGAAACCACGTCAAAAGCAACTCCTGACGGCCGATCCCCGGTAACGATGAGGATCGCGGAAACCAGCATGCCCAGCGCCGCCGCTCCAAAGGCAAGCCGCGAAACCACGATGCGGCCATTCTTGACCGCGAAGATGTAAAACCCGACCACCACGAACAGCATGACCAGCATGACCTTGCCGGCGAAGGCCATGAAGACGAGGACCTGACCAGCAATGGCTATCGGCAGCAACCATCTCCTTGACCTGTCGAACATGCCTACGGCCAACAGGTAAGGGTTCATCGCGTTCGATAGCCATCCCGTGAGATATAGGGCGAGTGTACTCGGGGCAGCCGCAGCGAATAGAGCGCGCTGAGTGTACAGCGATTCAAGACTGGAAAACCTCAGCATTCCCCTGAACTCGTAGAAATAAAACGCAACCGCAGCGAAATAGACCCCCATGAACAGAAACAGGAACCGATCAGCTTGAAGGCGTTGCGTGATGACACCTTGGCGAAAAACAAGAACTCTCGGAATGTAGATCATAAACAGGAACGATATCGTCAATGACAGCATCAGGCCGGGGGCGCTAAACGATTCGAACCCTTGGACAGAGATGCACAATATCGCCGGAATGAAGATGATCAGGAAAATGATCCAGCAGGCGAAGTCAGAATACCGGGTGATCGATACAGGAAGTATGCAACCGAACAAGGCTATGATGCTGTAGGCCAACAAGGCATTGACGAGATCGTAGTTGTACCACAAGCCGAGATAGAAAAACGTTACTGTTCCCCACCTGATATAAGCGTGCATGAAGCAAACGACATAGACGGTAAGCCAGAACAGAGCCGTTAATCTCTGATAGCTAATATTACCCGGTGTTACGTGCTCCACGTCCCCTGCCCCACCCCAAGAATAATTGCCCGCTGGTGGGTATAGGGCCTGCCAATTATTTAGGCAATGGCAAAGCTCGGCAGTTTAGGCCCTACCGGATGAGCATCCACACGATATTCCCGCCCGCCGCGAAAGCCGCGGTGGTGCTGATCTCGAAGCCTGCCGTCGTCTTGCTCGCGGCTGTCACCCACAGATCACGGCCATCTGGCGCCTGGAGCAGGATGAAGTAACTGGCATCCGGCTCGGCGTTGGCGAAGGTCACGGCTACGGTCGTGCCCGATGCCGGCTCGGCGACGGTCCCGCGCAGATTGGCGCCATGTGTGGTGCTGCCCGACAGCGCGCGCAGGTCCTTCGCTCTGACGATCCCGACCGTGCCACCGTCGATTTCCATGCCGCCGCCTGAGCGCTGGGATATCTTGCCGTCGATCGTCACGCCGTCCGTGCGTTCGAGCGCGAGAGAGCCGCCATCGGCAGCGCCCTTCGGGCCAAGCCGCAAGACGCCCTTGCCGTTGCCAGAGAAGGCCGGGAGTTCGAAGCCATTCCGCGTAAGGATGCGGGGCGAGATAGCAGGCGTCCAGATGCTGTCGTAGATGTTGAAGTTGTTCTTGTCGCCGAGGATGTAGTTCGGCACACTGGAAATCACCTCGTTGCCCATCATCGTCATGGGGGCCTGCGGTGATGCAGTGAGGCCAATCACCTCCGCGCACGCGTTGATAGCCTCGAAGCGGCAAGAGATCATGGAGCCGCCGCTCATACTGAGAGTCGAGGCGCCCTCGTTACCAATCATCTTGAAGGCTGACCCTGTGCCGCCTTCGAACTTGACGTTGTGCATGTGGATGTCGTTGGGACCGCCACCAAGTGCGGAGCCGTCCTGTGCATGGACGAGGATACCCGTGGCGGCGCTGGCGATGCGGCAATCGTCAAAGAACACCGCGTTCTGGCATGCCTGGATGTCGAAGCCGATAGGGATCCGGCCAACGTCAGCCCCTTGGAAAACTCTAGTCCAAAACCGCTGAAACGTGACCCAATAGTTGCCTTTGTTGCGGTCGTCTGCATCAAGCCCGGCCTCATCGCCCTGCTGCATACGAACCGCAGCGAAGCCAGCATTAGGCGTGTTGGCCTGCACGGCACAGTCAATGAAGGGCACATAGGAGTTCATGCCGGCAATGTGGATGGCCTCTTCCGCAAGAGAGTTGTTCCGCATATTGAACCGCAGGCCCTCAATGACGGACAACGGGGAGTTGATCATGCGGAAGCACGAGAAGGCCCCCCCGAGGTTCCTGATCTCGGCACCCCTGCCGTTGATATGGACGTTCGGCCGAGTGATCAGCTCCATTGGTGCGGCAAGATCGTAAACGCCGGGCGGTACGAGAATGCCCCGGCAGTTCCTAAACCACGATGCCGCACTGTCGGTTTCCCGCATGTCCAGCACCGCTTCGGAAGCCGCCCCGAACCGCACTGAGAGGTCAGCGCCGGGCATCGCCTCAACATTGAGCATGCCCATGCCATTCGGCATCACCTCGAACCAACGATTGTTGTTGGTGTAGAGCTTGCCGGGGTGCCCCGGCTCATCCGCCGAGAACTTCCAGCCGATATAGCCGGCCTTGTCGCCGACCGTGGCGTGGCCTTGGGTCATGAACGAATTGACGCCGACAGGCACGGAAATGGCGGGGATGGACGCATCCGTCGGGTAGATATTGGGAACGCTGCCTTGTGCGACCGAGGCGGTCCAGTCGCTCGCCGTCAGTCCTGTCGACGTGTAGTAGACCTTGCCGACCGTATCGAACGCCGTCTGGCCGATAAACTCCGGCACGAGCACGCCAACCGGCGACGTCGTCAGTTCGACATAGGTAAAACGCTTCCTGATCTCGACGCCACCGACGTGCCAGCCGTTGCCGAAGATCTCGTCGTAGCTCTTTGGTGAAATCGACAGCAAGGCTTGGTTGTCTCCTGGTTTCTAGGCTGTTTCCCAGCCGCCGCCGGCCATCTCGCCCTCGATGTCCTGCATCCACTTGGGCAGTTCGACCTCTTCGTCGGGCATCGGGAAGGCGATAGGCATGTCTTCGTCGAGGATCCGCGCCATGCAATCGAGCATGTCGTCATGGGCGCTGACCGGGAATGCGGTGTATTCGTCCTGGACGAAGGCGCGGACCAGATTGATGGCCTTGCCCTCGTAGTCGGTCTTGACCAGGCTTTCGGGCAGATAGACCATGCCGCTCTCGAACTTCGGCACCAGGCGCTTGATGCGGTCTTCCTTGGCCATCGAGCCGCCGAGCGCGATGATCTCGAAGCGGTAGTTCTCGTCGTCCATCTTGGTCTTGTGGTGCTCGATGTCGGCCTGCAGGCCGTATTCTTCGTAGCCGACGACACGCGGCTTCCACTGGCGATGCAGGCGGAACAGGGTCTTTTGCCGCTCCGTCAAGTTGAGCCGGTCGCGCACCATGTCGAGGACGTAGTAGTTGCCGTCGCCGCCTACGCCGATCACCATCATCGTGGTGTAGTCGCTGGACTTCTTCTTCTTCGAAGCCGGGTCGACGAGGATGTAGACGTTGAGGTTGTGTGCCCTCGTCGCCGGCCAGTATTTGAGCCATTCCTCCTTGAACCCCTGCTGCCGATCGGCGACGGGATTGAGGAGCATCTGCGCGCCGAAGGTGTAAGGACCTTGCAGGCGCCGCTTGTCGGCCAGCGCCGTCGATGACAGCAGCACAGCCTTGGTAAAATCCTCGGAGCCGTCCGACGTGCAGGGATGGGTGCGGGCTGGTATGCCGCGCTCGACCATCACCGAGTAGGTGTCGAACAGATGATAGCGGGTGCCGATGGTGCGGACCCAGCCGCCATCGGTGCCGAGATTGTCCGAGAGTTCCCACGCCGCGGTGGTCTTCAGGATCATCTCGGGCGTGCCGACCGATTCCCTCGTCACCACGTCGTCGTACACCCGGATGAAATAGTGCTTGCCGGTTGGCTGGCCGTCGACCAGGCCGTGCGCCTCGACGGTTGCTTCCTTCGGGTTGGTCTTGCGCCGGAAGATCAGGCCATCGTCTTCTGACCACTTTGGCGCGTCGTATTGCGGGTTGGGCCACAGCACGTCGGGGAATAGCGCCTTGAGCTCTTCGTTCTGCTCGACCTCGAACTTGATCTGGCGCAGGAACGCCTTGGCCGTTGGCCGGTTGAACGACAGGATGCCGATCGTCACCTCGCGCCCGCCGTAGCGCGTCTCCGGATCATCGCCATGACTGGCCAGGATATCCTGCAGCGACAGGCCGAAGGTGATCAGCGTCGACTTGTAGTGCTCGCGTGCCCACAGATCGAGGTTGCCGTTGGGGCTGCGCTCGACATCGCGGCAGCGATCGAACAGCCAGTCGCGGTTGATGTCCTTGCGCTTGCAGCCGACGGTCAGCAGATAGAACAGATCGTTGCGGCACAGCCAGCGCTTGGCCTGCGTGCGCACCGGTGCCAAGGTTTCGCTGCGCACCTTCGTCACGGCTGAGATCACCGACTACGACGCGCTGGTGATGGCGCTCAAGGACCGTCCCGAGGTCCGCGAAATCATCCAGACGCTCGCCAACCGCGCGGCGAAGTCCGGCGTCGAGATTGCTGGCATGAAGGCAGTCGAAGAGCGGCGGGCCGCGTGATGGACCTGCCCGGCTATGACGCTTGGAAGACGCGCACGCCTTGGGACGACTGCGACGAAGAGCCGGAGTTACGTTGCGAGGAATGCAACGACACCGGCTTCATCGATCCCGATGAATTGTGCCCGGTGTGCATGCGGCCCGTCACGGCGGAAGACCTCGATGCACTGGCGATGGAAGAGGACTTCTGATGGAACAGCGCCGCTTTCACAACGCCTTGCGCGTCCTGCTCAACCTCAACGAAACCCGGCTGCGTGAGGCCGGCGTCATCGACGAGAACTGGGGCACGCCGGAAGCGTCCGACCGCGATCAGGTCGGCTCGTTCATGGAAAACCCCTTCCGTGAAGCGATCCGCATGCCGGACGCAAATTTTGACCGGCTTTGGGCGCTGATCGAATCCCGCCAGCCGACAACCTCACCAGGAGAAGCCATATGACCAAATATGCAATTTTCGACACCGAGACCAATGGGTTCTTCATCTTCAAGGACGCTGACGGCAAGCCAGTGCCAGCCGATCATCCGAGCCAGCCGCGCCTGGCGCAGCTCGGCATCGTGCTGCTCGACGATAACCTCGTCGAGGAACGCGCGATCGACCTGTTCGTCAAGCCCGACGGCTGGGAGATGACGCCGGAGGCAACCGCCGCCAACGGCCTGACCACCGAGTTCCTGCAGGAGCATGGCGCCTCGGTGCTCGACGTGCTCGACCAGTATGCCCGCGTCGTCGACGCCGGCTACGTCATGGTCGCCTACCATGCGCAGTTCGATTGCAAGCAGATGCGCGGCGAGCTTCGCCGTGCTGCCCTCGACGATCGCTTCGAGAAGACGCTGAACATCTGCCTGATGCGGTCGAGCATGAAGCTTGGCGTCAAGAAGGCCAGCGGCAAGGGCGGCTACCCGAAACTGTCCGACATCTGCGCGCATTTCGGCATCACCAACCAGCGCGCCCACGATGCCGGCTGCGATGCTCGAGCAACAGCCGACGTCTTCCGCAAGATGCTGGCGCTCGGGATCCTGCCAGAGCCAGCGATTCATTACGCAAAAAATCATCCCGACCAGGCTGCCGCCTGAAACCCGCCACGCGAGAGGAACCGCAACAATGAACGCCGTCACTGTCCTACAGCCTTCCCGCTTGCCGATCGCCGCGTCGCTCGCCAAGGAATTTGACATCGGGGCCGCTGAGTGGCGGGTTCTCGTCGATCAGATATTCCCGGCGGCGCAGACCGTCGAGGCTATCTCCATGGCGCTGTCCTACTGCCGCGCCCGCAAGCTCGATATCTACAAAAAGCCGGTCCACATCGTGCCGATGTATTCGTCAGCGCTCAAGCGGATGGTGGAATCGGTCTGGCCTGGCATATCGGAAATCCGCACCACGGCGGCGCGCACCGGCGACTATGGCGGCATCGACGAGGTGATCTTCGGGCCTATGATCGAGCGGGAGTTCACCGGCGAAAAGGACAAGTGGGAGAACCAACGCAAGGTCGGCACCGAGAAATTCACCAAGAAGGTTTGCTATCCCGAGTGGGCCAGCGTCGTCGTCTATCGCTGGGTCCACGGCGAAAAGGCTGCTTTCCACACCAAGATTTATTGGGAAGAAACCTACGCCTCGCTCGGCAAGATGGAAGTGCCGAACGACATGTGGGGCAAGCGCCCGCGCGGCCAGCTGGACAAGTGCGTCGAGGCCGCGGCGCTGCGCAAGGCGTTCCCCGAGGAAGTCGGCTCAATGTACGCGGCCGAAGAGATGGAAGGCCGCACGCTGATTGAGCATGAGGCAACCATGCCGCCAGCACCGCCGCCGGCGCCAACCGCGAAGATCGCTGCGCCGACCGACAAGGCAGTCGAGATCGACGGCGAGGTTTTCGATGGCGAGACTGGCGAGCTGGTCGAGGAAGAGCTCGGCGCGCCGCCGCCGCCGCCGGCCGCAAGCAAAGCCGCACCGGCGCCGGCAAAGGCCGAGTTCACCAACCCAGACGACATGCTGAAAGATGCCGAAGAGCGGTTCAGCAAGGCCAACGACGAAGGCGACTGGAACGAAATCCACACCGAGTTCGCGCACCTGCAGGAGACGCTGTTTCCGCCAGACTGGCAGGCGCTCGTGAACATCATGTCGCGCCACTACGACCGGGTGACGATGACAGAGGAAGAGCGCGAGGCTGTCCGCAGCCATCCGTTCAATGGTGGATGAGGCGATGAGCGGTTCAGCGCAATGCCCGCATCTGGACTTCCAGTTCAACGTCAAGGTCGCCCGGATCGAGGATGACACGATCAAGCAGGCCGACATCACCGGCAAGTGCATGAATTGCGACCAGCCGGTCGTCTTCCGCTGCGATCTGCCCATGGGCGTCAGTTGGACGCATCCGACGCTGTCGATCGACGCACAGGAGCTTCGCCTGCCGCTGGTCGTGCTCGGCGACGAGGTCGACGAGAAGAAGAAGCGCCCAAGTTTCAGCGTGAGGGAAATTCGATGACAATCACTGGAGCTTGTGGCTACAGCTTCATCCAATACCCTCGCTGGGCTCTCTCCGTTCGCCAGCCGTGGGCCTATTGCCTCGCCGCCGGCTGGAAAACAGTCGAGAACCGCTCATGGCGGGCTGGCAACCCTGGCTTGCGCTTTCGTGGACCGGTCGCGATCCACGCTTCAACCGGCATGACGCGCGATGAATACGAGGACTGCGCCGCTGTCTGCTCCGACAATGGCTACACCTGCCCGCCGCCGGCCGATCTTCTGCGCGGCGGCATCGTGGGCGTCGGGTGCGTCGACGATATCGTCTCTGAGCACGAAAGCCCGTGGTTCTTCGGTCCGAAGGCTTTGGTGATCGTCGGTGCGCAGCCGGTCGATTTCATCCCGGTAGGCGGTCGGCTCGGGTTCTTCGACTGGCGCGAGCTCCTGCCTTTCGCAAAGACCGACAAGCCGGTCGAACCGGCTAAGTGGATGCTTCCGCCGGAAGCCAAGGTGGCAAAGCCCAAACCGGAGAGACCGGCTGTCACCGGCCAGCAAGGAACACTGCTGTGACCTCAAAAGCCGCCTTCCGCCACGACGTCATCGCCGGCATGCACTGCCTAGTGCCGTGCGATGCTGACGGATTCGAAATGCTGCTCGCCATGAAGCGCGGCAAGGAGGTTCTGACCGAGATCCACACGCCGCGCAACGTCAGGCATCACCGGATGCTGTTCCTGCTCATGCGCCACGTCATCGACGGCGGCGCGTGGGAAGGCGACGAGGAAACCCTGCTCGACTGGATCAAATACGCCGTCGGCCACGTAAAAACCTCGATCGACCATCTCGGCAAGGTGCACTACGTGCCGAAGTCGATCGCCTTCGTCAGCATGGACCAGGCCGCGTTCCTGCGGTTTTTCGAGCGGGCCGTGTTCGCCATCTGCCACCGCCTGCTCGACGACGCCGAAGGCTGGGAAAAGCTTCGCGACGAGATCATCGAGATTGTTGACGGACGCTATGCCAGCCAGGCCAACCACATGGGACGAGCAGCATGAGCCGCCGCGAGTTTTCCCGCAAGGTGAGACAGGCCGCCATCAAGCGCGCCGCCGGCAAGTGCGAGAAGTGCTCGGCCGTGCTGAAATCGCGCGAAGGCGAGGTCGACCACATCCTGCCCGATATTCTCGGCGGCGAGCCGGTGCTGGCGAATGCGCAAGTCCTTTGCTCTGTCTGCCATGCCGAGAAAACAGCCGACGATATCCGCCGCACCAGGAAAGGCGATCGCCAGCGCGACAAGGCGTCAGGCGCCGTCCGGCCCGCCGGCAAGTTGTCCGGCCCGCAGTTTCGCAAACCCCAAAAGCCCGAGCGCGAGGCCAAGGCCATGCCGCCAAGGCGTTCCATTTATACAGCGAGGACGATATGACCCACACCGAAGATGAAGCCGAAATGAAATGGTGCCCGCAGGCACGCGTCGCCAATGGAGAGGCCGGCAACCGCTATTCGATGGATATCGACGCTGCCCGTGCGCACGCCTTCGCCAAATGCATCGGCTCAAACTGCATGCTGTGGCGCTGGGCGCAAAAGCCGAACCCGGATTGGAAGCCCAATCACAGCGCGATGTCGTGGCCGCCGCGAGACACGCGCTCCGATGCGCCGATGTACATTGATGACACGACGCGCGGCTACTGCGGATTGGGAGGCCGCCCATGACCACGCCAACGCAAGACGTACTTGACGGCATCACCGCTGACATCGAATTGCTGCGGATGGCCGTCGAAGCTGACGACCCAAAGGCCGAACTGATGATCAGGCTTGACGATGTCCGATCGGCGATTTCCAGCCTCAGCGCCACTCTCACCAAATCCAGCCCGGTTGAAGCTGTGGCGGTGAAGGGGCTGGAGTGGCGCGAGGAGCCAATCCCGCCAGCATGGGAATGCCTAGCGTCAACTGGTGTTGGTCTCTACTGCATCCCGCTTGGGCGCGATGTGTTTGAATTGCGATTTCGCGATCAGTGTACGCTCGGCGAGTTCGACACCCTTGAAGCCGCCAAGGCCGCAGCACAAGCCGACTTCGAATCTCGCATCCGAGCCGCTCTCGTAGCCACCCCGCCCGCCCCCGTGGTGCGTTATCAGCTCACGGCCATGATGCGCGGCCGTCGTACCAGACTTGTCATTTCGGGCGGAGACGACGCCTACACGACAACGGATCGCAAGGATGCTGAACGAGTGCTGGTGGAGGTCCAGAAACTATCCAAAGCATATACCGATGCCCATATCGAAGTTAACCCCACTCTAGAAGCGCCAACCGCCACCCCGCCCGCCCCAACATCGGCGGTGGATGTGGAGGTGGCGAAGGCGCTGGCAGATATCGAGACTATCTCTGACCGGTGCGTCAACGAAGAGTACTACACGTCGAAGATGGCGCTGAACGACATTGCCAACATTCGCAGCGTCATCAAGCGCGCCGCCCTCGCAGGAAACCCCTCTCTTCCCTCTGGTGGGGAGAAATCGTCATGAGCGAAGCAATCCGCAACTATCTCCCTTGGCTGCTGTCCGCCGTCACGATCTACATGACCGTCCTCGCCGGCAATAAGTCGCGTCATGCGTGGCTGTTCGGCCTTGGCAATCAAGCTCTCTGGCTCGCCTGGATAGTCAGTGCCAGCGCGTGGGGCCTGCTCCCGATGAATGCGGCCCTCTGGATCGTCTACGCCCGCAACCATTGGAAGTGGAACCGGCTATGAAATTACATCGTGACGTGCTCGCCGCTCATGCGTTATTCGGCGGCGATTTGGTAGGTATGCAGCGCCGCTATGACGCCTCTGTAGGGGATCAGGCATGGCAGAACATCGCCACTCTCAGCAATCCCGAAGCGCCAGCCGTGGTGGACGATGCGGCGGTAGAGCGTGCATGCGAGGCGTTCACATCGACGTGGGCTGATGAAGAGCCTTTCGCCAAAGCTCACTACCGCAAGAACATGACAGCCGCACTTTCAGCCGCTCTCGTAGCCACCCCGCCCGCACCGACGGACAGTACTCGACCTGACTATGATTTGAGGTGCGAGGAATGCGGTCGCGCGCACATCCTCGACACCGTAATCCCAAGCGGGATTTGGAACCAGATCGCCGAGCCCCATAACGTGCTCTGCACCGTTTGCATCGACAAGCGATTGCAGGCCAAGGGGCTAACCGCAGAAGCTGAATTCTACTTTGTCGGAGACGCCCTAGTCAGCAAGCTCTACGCCACCCCGCCGCCCCAAACATCGGCGGTGGATGGGGATACCATCGCCGCGATCATGGAAGATATCTGGACCATGGCGCGGTGCTCAAGCCCGACTGACCGGCAGTTCTGGGCCGACAAGTTCTGCGCCGCCCTCAATGCCCAAGCCGCCCCAACATCGGCGGTGGATGGGGAGATGGTGAAGGTGCTGACCCCAAAGATGGCCGAAGCAGGCCGAGCCAAACTTGTGGAACTCGGTTACGATGGAGTCGATTTTACCGACGCGCAACAGGTCTATCTCGCGATGCGCGACGCCGCCCCAACATCGGCGGTGGATGGACTGACGTATGCGCGTATTTCGGAGATCGTGCACGAGTGCCGGGACCGACAGCGCTCGGCCGGTGAAGGCGATCAGATGCTTTCGCGCTGGATCAGCGAAGCCCTCTCCAAGGCCCAAGCCGCACCGGTGGGGGAACTGTACCGCGAACTTTTGCTGCTGATGGAAAGCTATACGGCCTACGCAGGGGATGCCATCCCCGCAAGCATCCTTACACGATCCCAAGACTTACACGCTCGCCTGTCCGCTCTCGTAGCCACCCCGCCCGCTTCGGAAGCTTATCCGCCGAAGTCTCTACTGCAAACGGCCGAGCGTATAATCGATGCACAACGCGCCGAAAAGAAACGCAGAGGAATAGACCAATGAGCAGTGGCAAAACATTGACGGCCGAAATGTTGGCTGACGCTCTTGGCTGTTTCTGGAATGCAGCCATAGGCGATGCGCGGGACAAGCAGGACAGCAGGGTCTTGGCGGTTGCCAGTTCTATGGCAGAAGGGTTCGCAGCTATAGAAAGTCGCCTTCGCGAGCAGGCTGAGCCCGCCATAACATCGGCGGTGGATGGGGAGGTGCTGAAGGCGCTGCGGAAAGCCGAGCAATTTATCGCCAACGGCATTGAGTTGGGTTTCATCCGCATGCCGGATGCCAACACCCCGGACAGTGCGCACGATACCTTGCCTTTGATCCGCGCCGCCCTCTCCCAAGCTCAAGCCGTCCCTGCCAGCATGGGTGCGGCGGGGGAGATAGTGGTGTGGGCCGTCGGGCGGTGGAACGCCGAGGTGAAGGACCGGCCACTCGTCAATGTCCACAGGCGGTCGCTCGACGACAGTTGGCGCCAGGTCATCCGTCATTTTGGTGGCAACGCCAAGGAACTCTGCGGACCCGCTCATGACGAGCTGGTCGCCCTCGCAGGAAATCCCTCTGGTGGGGAGAAATCGTCATGAACGCAAACCTTGCCGATCTCGATCCGATGCTAGACCCACGGCATCCGCAGCCTGATCAAAAATACCAGACGCTATCCTTCCGTTGTCCGCTTTGCGGCAAGGGTGCAGTTCAGATTGATATCTGGTCAGGCCAAGCCGGAGATGTGGTGCTGACGACTGGCGCGCCACCTCGCCGGCTGTGGCACGCAGAACAAGACGAGCACAAGGGTTGGGATTCGCTCACCATAACTCCCAGCATCGACGCCAGTGACCAGCCGCACAAGGGCTTTGACGGCAATCCGTGCCCTGGTTGGCACGGCTTCATCACCCTGGGAAAGGCTGTCCTGGCATGACCACCAACAACGAAACACCCACCGCACCAGAATACCAGAACAGCAAGCCAGGCGAAGCGTGGAACGCGGCCTATGCTCTCCCTGTAGGGGATGCTGCCGAGGCCGTAGCATGGCGTGGCGTTGTCGAGGGGCGCACGGCGTTCCTTTGCCGGACGAAGGATGAAATTGACCGGCTCGCTTCGGATTACAACGCGACAATTGAGCCGCTCTTCGCCCACCCGCTCCCCAATGCAATGCGTGAAGCCGCCGACCACATAGCCAGCCTCGAAGCTGAGAATGCCAGGCTGGCACGGCTGGCCGAGCATCATTCGGATTTGCGCGAGCAATATCTAGCTGAGGCCACCGCATCCGAAGCCGAACGGGAAGCACTGAGAGAGGCGCTGGCGCCGTTCGAGGAGTTGGCAGACGAAGGCAACGAGGACCAGCTGGACGACACGAAGGTCATCGTGCACGCGGGCCGTTCGATAGTCTATACCTTGCGTCTATCCGATCTCCGTCGCGCTCGGGCAACTCTCCGCGCTCTCCTTCCCCGCCAGGATCGCCTCTCTGGAAAGGGAGAGGGGTGATGAAGATGCGCGAGGGAACGGTTTACCAATCGGTCGGCTGGGGTGGCTACATAGGTTGGCCAGCTGACGCTAAACCAGACATCCGGCCGAACATAGACGGGCCGCTGCTCATCATGCGCAACGGCGAATTGCATTGGCTTAACTGGCGCGAGCGCTGGCAATTCTGGCGCGGCAAGACCGACGCCGAACGGCTTGAGCGCAAATACCGACCGGCTTTAGCCGTCATGGCCGCTGCTGTCCTGTCGCGGGAGGCGGTGTAGATGTTACCCCTCCCGCCAAGCCTTAGCCTCAACGGCAGCCTCAACAAAAGCCTGTCGCGCTTCTGCAATGGCTTCCGGGGTAGGCTCATCGATCGCCCGAGCGCAGATCACGTAGGCAGAGCGAAGCTTTTTGCGCACCGGCCATTTCTGCATTTCCTCCAAGGCAGATTCGACGCTGTTTACACCGCGCATCCTGCCGGGAGCGGATTTGATCTTTACGGGCGCAAACCAGAGCATGGGGGCGTCCTGTGAGCGTGCGACTGACATCTGATACTTTGCGCGCGCTGAAGATCATTGCTGAGCGTCCAGCACATGAGCTCCAAGAGCAACCTATTGCCTCGCTTGGATACCTTGTCCATCTAGGCTACGCAACTCGAACACCATTCACATCCCGCAGGCGATCAGGCAAGATCGATCCTTGCTGGGAAGTCCGAATTACAGATGCCGGCCGTGCATATCTGGCACGAGATGGCGGGAGGGCAAGGTGACGCGAACCCTTCCCGCATGGACCGAAGGCTTGGTGCCCATCGATATGGACGGCGCCGCGATCCTGCTTGGCGTGTCCAGGCGGTTCCTTGTGGACGAAATCAAGGACAATCCGCATTTTGAGCGACGTGGCGTCAAGAAGGTGTTCTATCCTGAACACATCGCCCTGCTGCGGGAGAAGATATCATGCCGGGCCTCAAAGTCGAATGGCGCGACGGAATTGCCTACGCCACCGGGACCTTCAACGGAAAGCGCATACGAAAGAGCCTTAAAACTCGCAACCCAGCCGAAGCCGAAGAGCAAAGAGCCATCTACGAGGCGAAGCTCTACAAACGTAGTACCTATGGCGAGGCTGCCGTCCGGACCTTCGAAGAAGCAGCCGTGAGCTATCTCGAACAGGGCGGCGAAGGTCGCTATGTTCCCAAGGTTCTGAAACATTTCAAGGGCCGCGCGGTCGGATCGATCATGCCGGCCGAGATACGTGGTGCTGCGCTGACGCTCTATCCGAAGGCTTCGGCCTCGACGCGCAACAGGCAAGCCGTGACCCCCGCCCGATCGATCATCAACCACGCTCATGATTTGGGATGGTGCGGCCCGGTCAAGGTGAAGCAGTTCGATGTTGCGAAATCGCGAAAGAACAAGCCTGTCGATCGGGATTGGATGACGAAGTTCCTTGCCGAATCCGACAAGAGCGGCCTGCCCCACCTGTCGGCCTGTGTCCTGTTCATGCAACAGACAGGTGCGCGCGTCTCGGAAGCGATCAACCTTCTTGGCGAATTCGTGGATCTTGGCGCCCGCGTGGCGATGCTGGAGAAGACGAAGACCGACGAATGGTCGCCGCGCTACCTCACAGCCGAGCTCGTAGCCAGGATGGCAGCGCTGGGCCTAGAGAAGGGCAAGAGGGTGTTTGGCTATACCGACCGGCAAGCGGTCAACAGACGCATCAAGGCTGTCTGCAAGCGGGCCAAGATCGAGCCAAGATCGAGCCATGCGGCTGGCCGGCACTCTTTTGCGACGAACGCAATCAACGGCGGCGCGCGGATCAAAGAGGCTATGGACGCGGGCGGTTGGAAGTCGGCCAGCCTGTTCATGCAAACCTATGTCCACAGCGAGGAAGCCGGGCGAAATGTCGCCGGGATTTTCGACCGCGAAGCTGGCTTGTTTGACGCGAAACAGGTACAGTCCATAAAGAAGAAGCGTGTAAGGTTCGGAAAACAAAAGGGAAAGTCGTGACCGGCATTCTGCCTTCACACGGGTGGGGTCGCAGGTTCAATCCCTGCATCGCCCACCATCTGCTTTCCTGAATCAATTCCAAGTCAGAGCGGCTAGCAGCTGCAGGTAGCCCCCCTCGCCGCCAAAATTCTTTTGGGCGAAATTCAAAGCGCTGCCTCTCGTATAGCTCTGGAACTGGCAAACGTTGGAGCCGGCCCGCACCTTCATCTGCTCGATATCCCAGAACGAAACCTCGATGCGGTCGTCGGCGCAATAGACCGTATAGCGTTCAGGTTCTAGCGCCTCGGCTTTCTGGACAGGCATCGAAATGGCCGGAATGGAAAATATGAAAAGTACAAATATGATGGCATGACGCATTTGCATGTAAAACCCCGAATGACCACCGGCACTATTACGGCCGCGATGTTGAGGCGACGCATCATGATTTTAAGCAGTCGCCGTGTTCTTTCGGCAGCCATAAATCAGGTACGGACGGCGCCTCCTTGTAACGCAACGGTCCGCTATCCCGGAACAAACCTGCATAGAAACGAGTTTCTGCTGATCGAGATGTGAGGGAAAGCCATGTCCAGACTTGTTTTGGCGGCCGCCGTGCTGCTTGTCGGCGGATCGGCCTTTGCCGCGGACGAAAATCCGGTGCCGCCGCAGAATGCCAAGAAGCTGTCGGAAATCATCGCCAAGGTCGAGCAGCGCGACGACTTCCGCTACATCAAGGAAATCGATTGGGACAGCGATGGCTACACCGTCATTTATTACACGAGCGACAAGGCGAAAGTCGAAATCACCTACGATCCGGTGACAGCCGCGCCGAAATGAAGCTGGGCGCCAACGGTCCAGATTCTAAAAAATGGCGCGCCTCGAAGGCCCCCGGCCTTCGGCAGACGCTTGCGTAGATATGACTTTGATGGCTGACTGAGTGCTATCATTGCGCGCGGGGGTGGGCATGGCGACGGTAAAGCACGTATTGAAACGCTTTCTGATGATGCTCGCGGGTTATTTCATAGCGGTACTGGTTGGGCTGATCGCGGTGGCGGCGATCTATGGCGGGCTGAGTTCGCTGCCAAATGCGCCGAATTATTTCGACGTCATGGGTGTCACCCCCGTTGCGGTGCTGCTGTTGCCGCCGCTAGGCATGTTCATCTATTTTCTGACGATCGTGCTGACCGGCTTGCAGACGCTGATCTTCGCACTGATTGCCGAGTTTTTCTCGCTGCGCAATTTTTGGCTGCACATGGTCTTCGGCGGGGCGGCCGCGGTTGGCGGCTTCGCCTTGATCTGGCCCAGTGTACCGGATGACACGAACCCGGAGCGCTGGGCCGATATCGGCATCATTGCCGCCGCAGGCGTTGTCGCGGGCTTGGTCTATTGGCTCATCGCCGGACGCGATGCCGGTTTCCGGCGTCCACTGTTTCAGCGCTAGAACCGCATTCGTCAGCTTGCCGGCGAACGCACCGCTTCCGTGCTGTCGAGCGCCTGCTGCAGCCTTGTATCGCGGCCGTAGACGTCATTGAAATATTCTACCTTGCCGGACAGGTCCGGCCATGCGGTGAAATAGGCGACATAGACCGGGATCTTGCGTGTCACGTCCTCGGTCGAATGTCCGTGTTTCAGTTTGTCCTCGATGTAGTCGACCGAGGTGCCGAGCACGGCAGCGGCCATGCCGCGCGGATCCTGCAAGCGAACGCAGCCATGGCTGAGCGCACGCATGTCGCGCTGGAAAAACGACTTCTGCGGCGTATCGTGCATGTAGATTGCATGCTTGTTGGGGAACAGTATCTTCAGCTCGCCCAGCGCGTTGGCCTCGCTCGGCAGCTGGCGCACGCCGTAGGGTATCTTTGCGCCGTAGGCGCCCCAATTGACCGAGGACGAGGGAATGCGCTTGCCGCGGGCATTGACCACCTCGTAGCCGGCGCGGTCGAGATAGCCAGGATCCCGGCGCAGCCGCGGCAGCATCTCGTTGACCAGGATCGACTGCGGCACGCCCCAATAGGGATGGAAGTCGACCTGCTCTATCTGGTCATAGAAGAAAGCAGTCTGGTTGGTGGGCCTGCCAACCACGGCGCGGGTCTTCAGCTTCTCCTCGCCATCATCGATATAGCTCGCGGTGAAAGCCGGCTGGTTGATGAAGACGCGCGGGCTGCCAAGGTCGGAAGGCAACCAGCGCAACTCTTCGAGCGCAACCCGAACCTTCTGAATTTTGTCGGCCTTGGACGTTCCGGCCAACGATGCAACGGTACGCGGGCCGATGACGCCGTCGCCTTTCATGCCGGCCCGTTTCTGCACCGCCTTGATCACCGGCACCAGCTCCGGATCGTAGACCTCGCTGGTAGCGAGCCTCGCCAGGACCTCGCCATAGGCGCCGCCCATCTCGTCATCGAGATTGCGCGCGATCTTTGTCAAAAGCTTCGGCAGCTCGGGGCTGGTCTGCCCCGGCTTCAACAGCAGATTGGGATCGATGGTGATTTCGTCTTCGGCGCTGGCCTGGAGCGCTTCCAGTTCGACGCGCAGCGCCTGATACTCGGAATTCTGTGGATGCCGTGACTCGAGATAAGTGCGCACTTGCTGGGTATGGGCCAGCGTCTTCAGCACCCCTTCCATGTCGAGCGGCTTCGGCGGAAAATCGTAGTAGCCGGTCATGCGGTTGGGATCGATGCGGCCGCTTTGTGCGTCACGGGCGTAGCGCAGGACACGCGCCGACAGCGCCATCTCGAAGCGGACCAGCTCTTTCAGGCGTTCATCGACATTGCCCGCCGATGTGCCTGCTGCCGGAACTTCGACGGTGTAGTCGGCGGGCGTCAGGCCGTAGCTCGCGGCCTCGCCCAGCACCCGCACGGCATCCTGGGCACGGCTGCTGGGACTGGTTCCCGTCACCCAGATGAAATCCGGATTGGCCGAGTAATAGGCGATCAGCGCCTTGGCGGTGTCCTTCTCGGCGTAGAGGTCATAGCCGTCGAGGCCGGCAATGGCTTCGCGGAATGCAGCCCCGGTGGCCGCCGGCTCGAAAGCAGCGTCCTGAGGCGTTGCTGGTTCAGGCGCTGCCGACAGGGCCGAAAAATCGACGCGCACCAGCGGATCGCTCTTGTAGGTATAATAGGACGGGCCGCTGATTTGCGCACCACCACCGCCCCCACCACCGGAAGCGGCCGGCGCCTTGGGCTTCGGCTTGTATTTTGACGGTGGCGGCGGAAAGTTACCTTTCGGCGGTGCGTGTTTGACGCCGCCGCCGAAAAGCATGTCGAAGAACCCTTGCGCTTCAGCCTTCGGCGCCCCGAAGGCCAGCATTGCCGCGGCCACCGCAAACGGCAGCACGGTTGCTTTGTTTCCAAAGAGTTTCGTGGATCACCCGCTCCGGTTGAACCGGATCCCGTTCCGCACCGCTTTCACGGTCTCGCCCACCCCATGGCGGATGTAAGGCGTGACTACACTGATTCATACTGATTTCGTTAAGCTTTCATAAATTTCGGAACGTCTGTTGCAGAACGGTTTCACAACGTCGTGACGGGGGAGCGAATCCGCCGTCGCTCCCGTCCAATGGTAGTGCCCGTGAGCCAAACCTCAAGCGTTGGCGCCGCCGTCGATGGTCAATGCCGCGCCTGTCACGAAGCGCCCTTCGGGGCCGGCAAGCCACGCAACCATGCCGGCGATCTCGTCGGCCGTGCCGAAGCGAGGCATCGCCATCTTCTGGCGCTGATGCTCGGCGTGCGGGCCGCCTGCCGGATTCATGTCGGTATCGGTCGACCCCGGATGGACGACATTGGCGGTGATGCCGCGCGGACCGAGATCGCGTGCAAAGGCCTTGGTCAGGCCAACCAAGGCAGCCTTGCTGGCCGAATAGGCGCTCAGGCCGGCGTCCGTGGCACGCTCGGCCAGATTGCTGCCGATCGAGATGATCCGGCCACCCTCGCCCATATGCGCTGCTGCCGCCTTGGCGGCGACGAACGGGGCTCTGAGGTTGACCTCCATTGTCTCATCGAAATCGGCAAGCGACAGGACATCGATCGGCGCAGCGCGCCAGATGCCGGCGCTATTGACCAGGATGTCGAGCCGTCCGAAGGCTTTTGCTGCCTCATCGACTGCCGCCTCGATCGCACCAGCATCGCGATTGTCGGCCTTGATGGCAAAGGTCCGGCCGCCGGCCGCCTCGATTTCCCTGACCACCGCACGCGCCCCTTCCTCGCCATTCACATAGGTGATCGCCACGCCTGCGCCGTCGGCCGCGAGCCTTCTTGCGATCGCCGCACCAATGCCGCGGCTGCCGCCGGTGACGAGGGCGGCCTTGCCGTTCAAGCTTCTGGATGACATCTGCTTCTCCATTTTGTAGTGATTGATACATAAATATCTGCCAGCCTTGCTGAACCACGTCAACTGAATTATGTATCGATCAATACAGAAAGGATGCCATGCCGGAACGAGGCCGCCCCCGCACCTTCGATCGAGCCGCCGCCTTGCGGCGCGCAATGGAAGTGTTTTGGGCCAAGGGTTATGAGGGCGCGTCGATAAGCGACCTGACCGCTGCAATGGGCATCAACTCACCCAGCCTCTATGCCGCCTTCGGCAGCAAGGAAGCGCTGTTTCTCGAGGCAACCGAGCTTTACACGCGGGTCGAGGGAACCGAGATCTGGTCTGCGCTGGAAAAGGCGCCGACCGCGCGCCAGGCCGTCGAACGGTTCCTGCGGCAGACTGCCAGGGCCTATTCACAGACCGGTCGTCCGCAAGGCTGCCTTATCGCGCTCGGCGCATTGCACCAGGACTCAAGCCGCGGCGCCATCTGCGATGATCTGCGCCGTCGCCGCGCCGAAAACCGCGAAGCCTTGCTGAGACGGCTCGAGCGTGGCGTGGCCGAGGGGGAGTTGCCGGCTGATTTCGACTGCGGTACGGCCGCGACCTTCTACGCCACCGTGCAGCACGGCATGTCGATCCAGGCGCGCGACGGCGCGTCGCGCTCGGCTCTTCTGGCGACGGTGGACGGGGCAATGGCGGCTTGGATAGCGATGGCCAGCACCGGGGCGGCGTGACGGTCGAAACCGGCTGACAAGAACGATATTCAGGTCACTGCAGAGACGGCTCCAGCCTGCCGGCAACGAAGCCAACGGCACGCTCCACCACACCCCTGTCGGCGAGAATGCGGCGGTGGCCGAGCCCGTCGGCCCAGTAAAGCCGCACATGGTCTCCGGCGCGCGTGTAGAGCCTTGCATGCTCGGCGGAAACTTCGCGGTCGTCCGGCGCGTGGATCACCAGCGTCGGCAGCGGCGTGCTTGCGAGCTGGCGGTCACCGGTGAACTCGTGCAACGGCCGGCCGGCGATGCGCTCGACCCGGTCGGCCATGGCGGCCTGCGAGCGCGAGCCGACATTCAGCATGCGGCTGAAATCAGCGAAGATCGCCGGCAGCGAGCTCGGCGCGGCGATAAGCACCAGACGCCCGGCCGCCAATCGCGGGATGTTCCTGATCGAACCGGCGACGGCGTTGGCGGCAACGGCACCACCAAAGGAATGGCCGACAATGGCCGCGAACGGGCCGAACCATTCGCCGGCAACCCGTGCCGCATCGACCGCACTGACCAGGGTAAGCCGGCGGCCCTGCGACTGGCCGTGGCCCGGCAGATCGAGCGAGACCACCTTGTAGCCGGCATCGCGATAGGCTTCGATCAGCGTGCGCATGTATTCGGTGCGCGAACGCCAACCATGGATGACGAGCACGGTGCCGGCAGTCGCCCTGCCCGGCTCGGGCCGGAATTCATGCACCATGACGCAGCCGGTTCTGGTCTTTAGCCGGTGATGGCGTGCCTGGGTCATGAAATCGGCGGCGCGATCAATTGCGCGGCGCTCGCCTTTGCTCAAGCTCTTCTCGTGCGGCGTGCGGCAGAACAGCTCGAATGCAGCACGCCCGGTGAGTCGCGGTGCCACATGCTCAGCCACGCCGAACGTGCCGCGGATGACCTTCAGTCCAAATGATGCCATAGTGGCGATCCATTCATTGGTTCAAGCATGAACATAATAGTTCAAACATGAACATTAAGCAAGACCTGCCCTGGGACAACCCGCGTTTTCGCAACTGGGTCGCGGTGGCGCGCGCCTGCCATGTGGTGGAACGCACCCTGGCGGTGAAGCTTGCGCCGCTCGACCTGAAGCCGGCGCAGCTCGACGTGCTGATGAACCTCTACCGTCATCCCGGCATGTCGCAGCACGACCTTGCTCGTCGGCTGCTGGTCGGCCGCTCCAACATCACTATGCTTTTGCCTCAGCTGGAGACCCGTGGCCTGCTGCGCCGCGAGGGCGACGAGAAGGACAAGCGCGTGCTGAGGCTGACGTTGACAGAGGCCGGCGAGGCACTGCTGATGCAGGCGCTGAAGGTCCATATGGCGCTGATCGAGAAGGCGATGAGCCAGTCGACGCCGGAACAATGTGACATGATCGGCGAACAGATGCGTAGGATTGCCGAGGTTTTGAAGACCGCCTGACAGCCCAGTGCTCCACCACCAAATGCTTCACCACATCGATTTTTTCGCGCGCTCGGGCCATTCCTTGTCGTAGACCTCGCCGTCAATGTTCTTGCGGCTGGTGATTTCCAGGATTTGGCCGGGAGTCGGCAGCGATCTCGGGTCGACATGCCTTGCCGGATTCCACAGTTCCGATCGGTGGATGGCGCGGGCGCACTGGAAATAAACCGCATCGATCTCGATGATCGTCACCGAGCGCGCCGGCTTGCCCTCGACGGCGAACGAGGCGCAGAGCCCGGTATCGGTGGTGATGTGGGCGCGGCCATTGACGCGCAGCGTCGTGCCGGAACCCGGCACCAGGAACAGGAGCGCGACGCGCGGATCGCGAAGGATGTTCCTTAGCGAATCGGCACGGTTGTTGCCGCGCCGGTCCGGCATCATCAGCGTTTTCGGATCATGGATGCGGACGAACCCGGCGAGATCGCCGCGCGGCGAGCAGTCCAGCCCTTCTGGCCCGCAGGTTGCGAGCGCGGCAAACGGCGAAGCCTCGATGATAGCTGCGTATTCGCGAATCAGCTGGTCGAGTTCCTTGACCACCGACGCCTCGCCGGGCAGGCCATAGAGCGCTTCAAGCTGTTCGATGCTGGTGATCATGGACATGTTTTCGTCTCCAAAGCTTTGCCGGCGCTACTCCAGATGGATGACGTTTTCACGACAAGTGCCCGTTTGCCGGTCATCAGGAAACGGGTGTCGAGGCAACGCAAACAAGGGCAAACCGCTTTACCTGCATGATCGTGCCCATGGATACGGAGGTCAAAAATGGATAAACCGCTCGACCGGCGACGCACCGCCATGGAACTTATTGAAAACATGTTCAATGTTGAAATGCGTTTCCTGCAATCAGGGTCGGAGAGCCTCGATGTGCTTGCCGGCGCATTTCATGCCGAGATTGTCGTGCATGAGCCGCGCTCCCTGCCCTATGCCGGTGACTGGAACGGCCTCGACGGCGTTGGCGCCCTTTTCCGCAAAATGCGGGAAATCTGGAGCGACGTGGCGGTGGAGGACCTTCAGGTCGCCCAAAACGATGACACGGTGTTCATGAGCTGCTCGCTTTCGCTGACATCGCGGGCCAATGGTGCAACCATCAAACAGCCGTTTGCCGAAGTCTTGCGCTTCAAGGATGATCGGCTGATCGAAGGTACGCCGTTTTATCACGACACCAGCGAGATACTGGCAATCCTGCGTTGACCTGAGAGTCCTGCGGGATCCATTCAACGGTCGCGGCTCAGCCCCTTCTCTTCCAGTTCGGCGAGATAGGCGGCCCAGCGTGCATCCTTCTCATGACCCAGCGTATGCAGGTAATTCCAGGTGAAGATGCCGGTATCATGGAAATCGTCGAAGGTGATGCGCACGGCATAATTGCCGACCGGCTCGATCTTCAGAATCGTTACATTGCGCTTGCCGGGAACGGTGACGCGCTGTTCGGGCGAATGGCCCTGCACCTCGGCCGATGGCGAGGCGACGCGCAGCAGCTCGGCCGACAATTCGAACGGCTGATGGCCCGGAAAGGTGACGGAAAGCAGCTTGCGGTCCTTCGAGACCCTGAGTTCTTTTGGCGCTGTCATGCTGATGGATCCTGCGGAATACCACCCTTCCCTACGCCGCTTCGCGTCGAGGGAACAGGCCGTTTCAGAACTTCCGACATGATCTGTCGGCGTCGGAATGTTACCGATGATCGCGAGCTTCTATCTTGAATGCCAAGTTGGCTCGTATCACATAGCCATATATAACGAAGCCGTTCACGCCCACGGGAAGCGCACAAGCATGGATATGATCGATCCTTTCGGTCGCACGATCACCTACCTGCGCGTGTCGGTCACCGACCGCTGCGATTTCCGCTGCACCTATTGCATGGCCGAGGACATGACGTTCCTGCCGAAGAAGGACCTGCTGTCGCTGGAAGAGCTCGACCGGCTCTGCACGGTCTTCATCGAAAAGGGTGTGCGCAAGCTCCGCCTCACCGGCGGTGAGCCGCTTGTGCGCAAGAACATCATGCACCTGGTACGCCAGCTTTCGCGGCATCTCGAGAGTGGTGCACTGGAAGAGCTGACGCTGACCACCAACGGATCGCAGCTTTCCCGCTTTGCCACCGAGCTCGCCGACTGCGGCGTCAAGCGCATTAACGTCTCGCTCGATACCCTCGATGCCGACAAATTCCGCCAGATCACCCGCTGGGGCAATCTGGACAAGGTCATGGACGGCATCGACGCCGCGCAGGCGGCCGGGCTGAAGGTAAAGCTCAACGCCGTGGCGTTGAAGGACTTCAATGACGCCGAATTGCCGGAAATGCTGCGCTGGGCGCATGGCCGCGGCATGGATCTGACGGTCATCGAAACCATGCCGATGGGCGAGATCGACGCCGACCGCACCGACCAGTATTTGCCGCTGTCGCTGCTGCGCGCGGCTCTCGAACGCCAGTTCACGCTAAGCGACATTCCCTACAAGACCGGTGGCCCGGCCCGCTATGTCCAAGTCGCCGAGACCGGCGGACGGCTGGGCTTCATCACGCCGATGACGCATAATTTCTGCGAAAGCTGCAACCGGGTCCGGCTGACCTGCACCGGCACCCTTTACATGTGCCTCGGCCAGGAAGATGCCGCCGACCTGCGCGCGCCGCTGCGTGCGTCGGAAGGCAACGAGCTGGTCGCCGATGCCATCGACGAAGCAATCGGCCGCAAGCCCAAAGGCCACGACTTCATCATCGATCGCCGCACCAACCGTCCGTCGGTGTCGCGGCATATGAGCGTCACCGGCGGCTGATTTTTCGCCGATTTCGTGCAAGAATAATCGCCTTGGTATCGGCGCGAGGCAAAGCGTGCAGCGGTTTTTTGCAGTCCTGACGTTTTTCGGAGTGATGGCGGGGACCACGGCAGTTGCCGCGCCATTTACCTACACGAACGAGCGCTTCGGTACCATCTGCACCTTTCCGGATGAAATCTTCACTCTTCGCCAGCCTGAGCCGGACAATGGCGATGGACAACAATGGCTCACTGCCGATGGCGCCAGCCTGATCTGTTCGGGTATCCTCAACATCGATGATGACACCCCGACAGCCTTCGTCTCCGCCGAGAGGGCCAGCAAGGAACCTGGCTACAGGATCACCTACAGCAAGACCGGCAAGGACTGGGCGGTGCTGTCGGGCATCAAAGGCGGGAACATCTTCTATGAACGCCGCCTGTTCGGAAAAGACGGTGTCATCCGCACGGTCTGGATCGACTACCCGCCAGCCCTGAAATCGAAATACGACCCGCTCGTCGATGCGATCGCCGGCAGCCTCAGGGGACCGTGAGCATCCGGCGACGTCAGAACTTATTGGCAGCCTATTGTTTTTGCTAGCGAGTCACGGTTGTTGGCGCGTGTAGTCATATCGTACGGCAAGCCATTTTTTGCCGCTGCCATTGGCCTGGAGGAAATGTTGCTCGGCCACTTCGTGATTGTCACCGTCCCTGGAAATGACGAAATCGGAGGCCGTGAACCGCCCTTCGACCTCCGGGCCGAAGCCGACGAAACCAAGCGGCTGGAACAGCAGTGAAATCTTGCCGTCCTCCTCGCCACCAAAACTCCAGGCGGGCATGATCCCTGCCGGGAAACGGGTGTCCATGGAGACATACTTCCAGCGGCCCTCCACCCGGTCATAGCTCAAATAGGCTATCCGCTGGAAGTCCGGCATTTTCGACCCGGGCGCCGGGCGCATCACCTCCTGCATGAAGGGACCGATCATCGTGCGCTCGGCCACCAGCCCCGTCATCACGATCGGCTGGGCGCCGGGCGTTGGCCAGATCGTGTTGACGACGGACCATTTCCCGACGCGGCGAGCGAGCTCATCCGCTTCGTGACCCGGCGTGGACATCCGTTCGACTGCCGACGCCGAAGCGCCGTTCTCGGCGAACGCAGGCGCTATCGCCATGAGGATAACCGCCAGGGCAGAGGAGAACCGGAAAGCCGACGAAACATGCCGCCTGCTGCCTGTGCCAAGCCAGTCCGCATTGCCTCGTGCATTCATCATGGACCATCTCCCCAACACGATCAGAAGCTTACAATGACCAATTTGGTGAATCTTGCCGAGCAAATTTGATCTCGTCGAAAAATTCTCCTCGAGCCGCAGTGTGACAAATTTGCCCTCCGAACCCATCCTTTAGAACGGCACCTTTTTTGGGGTCACACCCAGAAAAGGTCTTGTCCGCAAACGGTCACCGGATTTACCGCAAGCCCATTCGGGCCTAGCCTCTGCTCTGGAGCGGTTCTTCGCCCAGTGGGGGAATACGATATGCGCAAACTCATTCTTTCTCTTGCATTGCTCAGCCTCGCGGCCCTGCCCGCGGCGGCTCAGTCGATCGGCGGCACCTATGCCGTGGCCGGCACCAATTTCGATGGGTCGTCCTATGGTGGCGACGCCACGATCACGCTGACCAGCGAGACGACCTGCACGATCCATTGGGAGACAGGCGGCTCGTCCTCGGACGGTATCTGCATGCGCAACGACGATGCCTTCTCCGCCGGCTACGTCATGGGCAAGGCGGTCGGTCTAGTCGTCTACAAGGTGCAGGAAGACGGCTCGCTGCATGGCCTGTGGACGATTGCCGGCAAGGAAGGCAACGGCACCGAGGTACTGACGCCCAAATAAGCCCTGCCGCTCTTGCGCGGCAGATGTCACGGGCCACAGAAAGGCTGTGGCCCAGCCCTTTGACGTTGCTGTCTTGTGGGTGCCTGCTAGACGCTTGCTGCAGGACTCACCCGGTAATCGCCTTGCCTCTTTCGCCAAACCTCCGCGGCGCGTTGTTCATGATGGTGGCCATGGCTGGTTTCACTCTGAACGACGCGATCACCAAATTCTCATCAGAATCGATGAACATGGCGCAGGTCATGCTGATCCGCGGCGCCTTCGCTTCGCTTTTCGTTGGCCTGCTTGCGTGGCAACGGGGCGCGCTTGCCCGGCCAGGTTCGATGCTGCAGCCGACCGTTGCGCTGCGCGTCGCCGGCGAGGCCGGCGCCACCGTGTCGTTCCTGGTTGCTCTGGCACATCTTCCGATCGCCAATGTCTCCGCCGTACTGCAGGCGCTGCCGCTGGCGGTGACGATGGGCGCCGCGCTTGTGTTCAACGAGGGCGTCGGCTGGCGGCGCTGGCTGGCCATTGCCGCCGGTTTTGCCGGCGTGCTGATCATCGTGCGGCCCGGCTTCGAAGGGTTCAGCGTCTTTTCTCTGCTGGCGCTGGCCAGCGTCGCATGCTGCGCGGTGCGCGATCTCGCTACCAAGCGGATCCCGCAGGCAATTCCAACATTGCTGGTGTCGACCGCCACCGCACTTGCCATGACAGTTCTGGGCGCGGCACTGCTTTCGCCGATGGGCGGCTGGACACCGATGACAGGACAAAGCACGGCGTTCCTGGCGCTGGCGGCGGTGCTCGTGCTCATCGGCTATCACTTCATCATCACGGCGATGCGGGTGGGCGATATCTCCTTCATCGCGCCGTTTCGCTACACCGCCCTGCTCTGGTCGATCTTGCTTGGCTTCACGATCTTCGGCGATGTCCCCGATCTGCCGATGATCCTCGGTGCCACGATCATCATCGCGTCAGGCCTCTATGCACTCTACCGCGAACGGATCGTCGGCCGGCGAAAAACAGCCGCCGAAAGCACTGGACCGGACATGGCGCCGGACGGCATATAGAGTGACTGTCGACGACTGTCTGATTTGAAAACTGGATTTTGGGTCTAGGCAGCAAACGATGGGCCGACATATCGCAGGGATCATTCTGGCCGGCGGCCGATCGAGCCGGATGGGTGGCGGCGACAAGACGCTGCTTGCGCTTGGCGACGGTACCCTGCTCGACCGTGTCGTTTCGCGCCTTGGCCCGCAGGTCGGACCGCTTGCGCTAAACGCCAATGGCGATCCGACACGGTTTGCCGCAACGGGGCTTCCGGTGCTTGCCGACACTGTCAAAGGTTATGCCGGGCCGCTTGCCGGGATCCTGACCGGCCTCGAATGGGCTTCCGACACGACCTGCCAGGCGCTGGTCACGGCTGCCGGCGATACGCCTTTCCTGCCCAGGGATATGGTCGAGCGGCTGCTCGCGGCAGCCGACGAACGCCCCGGCTCGATTGCGGTCGCCTGTTCCGGCGGCAAACGGCATCCGACCTTTGCACTCTGGCCGCTAGGGTTAGATCAGGTCTTGCGACAATTTCTCGTCGAGGAAGACAACCGGCGCGTTGCGGCGTTCATCGACCGGCACGGTTTTGTCGAGGTGGAATTTCCCATCCTGAAATCCGGCGGGGCCGAGATCGATCCGTTCTTCAACATCAACACTCCCGACGACCTTGCCCAGGCCGTGCATCTGTTGCAGAGCATCAAGCCATGAAAAGACGTATTTTCGGCATCACCGGCTGGAAGAACTCCGGCAAGACGACATTGACCGAAAAGCTGGTAGCCGAACTCGTCCGGCGCGGCTGGAAAGTGTCGACGGTAAAACACGCCCATCATGATTTCGACATCGACAAACCCGGAGCGGACAGCTTTCGCCACCGGCAGGCGGGAGCGATGGAGGTCGCGGTCGTGTCGGGCAGGCGCTGGGCGCTGATGCACGAATTGCGCGGCGAGGACGAGCCGACGCTGGACGCGATCCTGTCACGGCTGGCACCGTGCGACATCGTGTTGGTCGAGGGTTACAAGCGCGAAGCGCACAAGAAAATCGAGACGAGACGGCTCGAGGCCAAGGACCGGACACCGCTCTCGGCAGGCGATCCACACATTGTCGCCATCGCCTCCGACTTCCCCATTGTCGGCGAAGACCTGCCGGCCTTCGATCTCGACGACACGAATTCGATAGCTGACTTCATCGAGCGCGCCACAAGCCTGTCGCGCTGAAAATGCGGCAGAAGACAGTTTCCGCCCAGTTGCTTTCCAATTTAGGCGTCTGACCCAGCGTCATCGCTTTCTGAACATGACCTTCCCTCAAGCGACGGTTTTGCAGTTGCTTTTTCTTGGGAAAGAATGGGAATATCGCATCAGCGGGCGGTCAAAAGCACCGCCCACAGAGCCGTTCGGGAACGACGGCCGGGACCAACAGAGAGGACCATTATGCGTATTGCACTGCGTATCGCGCTTGCCGCTTCGGCTGCGCTGCTGACGCTTGGCGTTGCCCAGGCCCAGGAAAAGACCTTGAGGATCGGCACCGAGGGAGCCTATCCCCCATTCAACAATCTGACAGCCGACGGCCAGCTCGTAGGCTTCGATATCGACATTGCCAAGGCGCTCTGCGACGAGATGAAGGTGAAGTGCACCTTTGTCGCGCAGGACTGGGACGGCATCATTCCCGCCCTTCAGGCAGGCAAGTTCGACGCCATCGTCGCGTCGATGTCGATCACGCCGGAACGCGCCGAGAAGGTCGACTTCACCCACAAATATTACAATACGCCGCCGGCGATTGCCGCGCCCAAGGACACCGACATCAAGGGTGTCACCAAGGAAGATTTGGCCGGCAAGACGATCGGCGTGCAGGCGTCCACCACGCATTTCAACTATTCGACCAAGACTTATACCGACAGCACCGTCAAGCCGTACCCGACCGCACAGGAATACCAGCTCGATCTGGCCAATGGCCGGCTCGATGCCGCCAATGACGACATCGTCGTGCTGCAGCAATGGCTGGATTCGCCGGACGGCGCCTGCTGCAAGCTGGTCGGCACAATCAAGCCGGTCATCGAAATCCACGGTCCGGGCGCCGGCATTGCCGTGCGCAAGGGCGAGACCGATCTGGTCAACCAGTTCAATGCGGCGATCGACGCCATCCGAGCAAACGGAAAGTACAAGGAAATCAACGACAAATACTTCAAATATGATGTTTATGGCGGCGAGTCCTGATCGACCGACATACGAGGACTTGAACGGCGGGAGATTCCCGCCGTTCTTATAAGGATGCCGCGCACGAGGGGTGACGCGGCACGGGTCTCAAAGAGCCTCAAGGAGAACAGGCAGGCGGATGCAGAGCGCACTGACGCTTCTCAGTTGGGGACCCGAAGGCTGGCTCGACGACATCGCCGCGGGTGTGTTTGTCACAGTATGTCTTGCGCTGGCCACTCTGCCCTTCGGGCTGACGCTCGGCTTTTTCGTGGCGCTGGCCAAACAGTCGGAAGAGCCGTCGCTGAGACTGGCCGGGAACATCTACACCACGATTTTTCGCGGAATACCCGAGCTGCTCACGCTGTTTCTGATCTTCTTCGGCATCCCATTGATCCTGCAGTACATTGTCCGGCTGGTGAGCCCCGGAACGTCCGCCGACGTCAACAGCTTCGTCGCCGGCATGATCGCGCTCTGCTTCATTTTTTCCTCTTATTCCAGCGAGGTGTTTTTATCCGCCTTCCGCGCCATTCCAAAAGGGCAATATGAGGGAGGCTATTCGGTTGGCCTGTCCAGCGGCCAGACGATGCGGCTGATCGTGCTGCCGCAGTTGATCCGCATCGCGTTGCCCGGACTTGCCAATCTCTGGCTTATCCTGCTCAAGGACACCGCGCTCGTCTCGGCCGTCGGCCTCAACGAGATCCTCCGGCAGAGCGGGGTTGCCGCTCGCGTCACCAAGCATGCCTTCCTGTTTTACGGTTTTGCCGGCCTGATCTATCTCCTGCTGGCGATCGTCTCCTCCTTCGGCATCAATGCGATCGAACGAGCGGTCGGCGGCAGCGAGGTCAAGAGATGAGCCTGGCCACCGACACGCTGAAGGTCGACCGGCCGCCGCCGCCCGCACGCGGCTGGTCGCGTCAACGCATCCTCGGCCATGTCCTGGTCGGCCTGTGGATCGCTCTCGGCATTGGCATGGTCGTCTACCTGATCGCTGCGTGGAACCCGGAGTTCTTCCAGAAATATGCACCCGGCTACATATCCGGCCTCGGCATCACCCTGTTGCTGGTTGCCATCTCGATTGTGCTTGGCGCGATCCTGTCGGTGCCGATCGCCTATGCACGCATGTCGAAGAACCCGATCCTTTCGGGGTTCGCCTATGCCTATGTCTATTTCTTTCGCGGCACGCCGCTGTTGGCGCAGACCTTCCTGGTCTACTATGGGGTCGGCTCCTTCCGGCCGGAGCTCGAGATGGTCGGACTGTGGGGCTTCTTCCGCGAAGCGTTCAACTGCGCGATCTTCGCCTTTTCGCTGAATACGGCCGCGTACCAGGCCGAGATTTTGCGTGGCGCAATCGAGAGCGTGCCGAGGGGACAGTGGGAAGGTGCCGCCTCGCTCGGCCTGCACAAACTGCAGACGATGTGGAAGATCATCCTGCCGCAGGCGCTGATCGTCGCGTTGCGCCCGTATGGCAACGAGATCATCCTGATGATCAAGGGCTCGGCAATCGTCGCCATCATCACGGTCTACGATTTGATGGGCATCACCCGGCTCACCTATGCGCGCACCTTCGACTTTCAGTCGTATATCTGGGCGGCGATCATCTATCTGATCATCGTGGAAACATTGCGCCACGGCGTCGAGTGGATCGAACGGCGCATCACCATCCATCTACACCGCTGACTCCCATCGCCTTGCCTGATCCGGTAAGAAGACCGCAAAGCAGGCTTCCAAGGGATTCGAAAACATGGCTTCGGTGGCATTTCTTGGTCTTGGCGTCATGGGTTATCCGATGGCCGGACATCTCAAGAACAAGGGCGGTCACGACGTCACCGTCTACAACCGCACCAGGGCCAAGGCCGAGCAGTGGGTTGCCCAGCATGGCGGCAGCTTCGCCGCGACACCAGCAGAGGCGGCCGCGGGCAAGGACTTCGTCTTTTCCTGCGTCGGCAATGACCACGATCTGCGCTCGGTGACGACCGGTGCCGAAGGCGCCTTCAATTCCATGAAGAAAGGCGCCATCTTCATCGACAACACCACGGCATCGGCGGAGGTCGCGCGCGAACTGGCGCAGCAGTCGCAAGCGCGCGGGTTTGCGTTCCTCGACGCCCCGGTCTCCGGCGGTCAGGCAGGCGCCGAGAACGGCATGCTGACCGTGATGGTCGGCGGCGAGCCCGACGCCTTCGACAGGGCCAAGCCAGTCATAGATGCTTATGCCCGCATGGTCGGATTGATGGGATCGGCCGGGGCTGGCCAACTCACCAAGATGATCAACCAGATCTGCATCGCCGGCCTCGTTCAGGGCCTGGCGGAGGGCATCCATTTCGGCAAGAAGGCTGGGCTCGACATCGAAAAGGTAATCGAGGTTATCTCCAAGGGCGCCGCCGGTTCCTGGCAGATGGAGAACCGCCACAAGACGATGAATGCCGGCAAATATGATTTCGGCTTCGCCGTCGACTGGATGCGCAAGGATCTTGGCATCTGCCTCGCCGAGGGCGACCGCAACGGCGCCAAACTGCCGGTGACGGCACTTGTCGACCAGTTCTACAAGGACGTGCAGGCGATGGGCGGCAAGCGCTGGGACACGTCCTCGCTGCTGGCGCGGCTGGAGAAATAGGATTTCACCGTGGCCGAGCTTTCGCCTCAATCCAGCGCCGATGAAATCGTCGCTCATCTGCGCTCGATCGCCTCGGAGGAAAATCGACTTGGCATGCTGCGCTACGGCATCAAGATCGAACGTGCGCTCGGTATCTCGCATGGCGTGCAGCGGCAGATTGCCAAGAAAATCAAGCGCAACCATGAACGTGCCTTCGAGCTTTGGCAGACAGGCATCATGGAGGCGCAGTTCATCGCTTCCGTGACAGCCGATCCGGAGCGGTTCTCCGCCGCGGATGCAAGACGATGGGCGGCGACTTTCGATTCCTGGGATATCGTCGACGGGGTCTCCGATCTCTTTGTCGATACGGATTGCTGGAAGGAATTGATCGCCGAATTCGCGGTCGACGAACGGGAATTCGTTCGACGCACGGCTTTTGCGATGATGGCCTGGTGGGTAGTCCACCGGAAGAAGGAACCCGAGACGACCTTCCTCGAATTCCTGTCGATCATCGAGGCGCATGCGACCGACGGCCGCAATTTTGTGAAGAAGGCCGTGAACTGGGCGCTTCGTTCGATCGGCAAGCGATCGATGAATTTGCACGGCCCTGCCCTTGCCGTGGCGCTAAAACTGGCGGCCTCGACAGACAGGACCGCACGCTGGATCGGCAAGGGCGCCGTGAAGGAACTTTCCGATGCCAAGACGCTCGAGCGGCTCGCCGCCAGAAAAGCTTGACCTGAGCGAAGTGCGCTTCACGGAGGTGACGCAATCGACGCGCGCCGATTTCGAAAACCTGTTCGAGCAATCCGGCGGGCCGAAATACTGCTGGTGTATGGCTTGGCGCAATCTCGACCGCCGCGAGCATGTCGAGAACGACGAGAAGAAACGCGCGATGATGACGCTGATCGACGCCGGCACGCCGGTCGGCATTGTCGCCCAGATCGATGGCCGGACCGTCGGCTGGTGCTCGATTGCGCCGCGCGAGACCTATCGCAGGCTGTCGCGGCAGCAGGACGATAGCGAGATGGGCATCTGGTCGATCGTCTGCTTCTATGTACCGAAAGCGCTGCGCGGCGGCGGGCTGGCAAGCGCATTGCTCAACGCGGCCATCGATCACGCCTTTGCCAAAGGCGCCAGGACGATCGAAGCCTATCCCGTCGACCAGGCTTCGCCGAGCTACAGCTTCATGGGTTTTCGCGACATGTTCGCCGCCCGCGGCTTTCGCGAGATCGGCATGACCGGCTCGCGCCGGCATGTGATGCGGCTTGAACGTTGACCTGTGAGGCAGCGGCAGCTTTACTTGATGTCCGCAGATCAAGGCTCAACGGCGGAGCAGCGATGAGCAACCGTTTTAAATCAGGCACGATCATGGCAACTGCCTTGTTGGCGTCCGCGATCGCGGCAAGCGCTTCCGCCGGAACCATGCATATTTTCTGGAAGGATCTGCGCCCGGCGACCCAGGCAGCCGCCGAAAGCGTCGGACTGCCAATGATCGCGGCCAAAATGCCGGATCATGGCGAGACGCTCTCACTCAACTTGCAGGACAAGACCGTGCAACTCGCAGGCTATGCGCTGCCAGTCGACCGCGATGGTGATCTCATCTACCAATTCCTGCTGGTGCCGTGGACGGGAGCCTGCAGCCACATGCCGACGCCGCCGCCCAACCAGATCGTCCTCGTCACGCCTGCACACCCTTACAGGATGTCCGAGGCCTACCAGCCGGTTTCGGTGACCGGCGCATTACGGCCGGGCATGGAGAAGAGCCAGCTTTTCATCCTTGACGGCATCAGCGTCATCCAGTCGGGCTACACCGTGCGCAAGGCCGAGGTGGTCAATGTCGACACCGTGCCGGACACGATCACGCTGCCGGTCAACTCGCCCTGGAGTTTCCTCAACAAAAAGAAGAACTAAGCCGAAGAATCTCAGGCGGCGTTGGCGCCGGACTCCTTGTCGAGCATCATGTAATCCAGCGGCATCTCGGTCGTGTATTTGATCTGCTCCATGGCGAAGGAAGACGACACGTCGCGGATCTCGATCTTGGCGATCAGCCGCTTGTAGAAGGCATCATAGGCGGCGATATCGGGCACCACGACGCGCAGGAGATAGTCGACGTCACCGCTCATGCGGTAGAATTCGACCACTTCCGGGAATTCCTGGATGACCTCCGAAAAGCGCCGCAGCCATTCATGGCTGTGCGAATTGGTGCGGATCGAGACGAACACCGTGACCCGCACATTGACCTTTTCATGATCGAGGATGGCGACGCGCCGCTTGATGACGCCCTCTTCCTCGAGCTTCTGGATGCGCCGCCAGCACGGCGTCGTCGACAGGCCGACCTTCTTGGCGACGTCGGCGACTGCAAGCGTCGCATCCTCCTGCAGGAGGCGGAGAATTTTTCTATCAAGGCGGTCCATTGGGTGCTCCCCTGATGCAAGTCGTCCAAGTGCGCAGCGGCCTTGGCACAACGACATGCATAAAAACAAGAATTTAACGCGCGTCCCCTCATGCGCGGCGCGCTTCGAGGAATGGATTACCATAATCCCTCTTGCTCGAGCCTATTACAAGAAAGAAATTCTGCCGCATAGTGCGAAAGCGAGTGATTTCTTGCTGAATGCCTAGCCGAGGCGATAGCGGATTTCCGATCTCAGAAAGGGCAGCAAATCCATTTCAAACCATGGATTGCGCTTCAGCCAGCCGGTGTTGCGCCAGGACGGGTGCGGCAGCGGCAGGACTTTCGGGTCGGTTGCCGCCGCCCAGATGGCACGCCAATCCATGACCGTTTCCGTCAGCGAGGGACGGCGCGCCGCGCCCATATGCCAGCTTTGCGCGTAGATGCCGATCGTCAGCACCATATCGACTTGCGGCATCAGCGCCATCAGCGATGTGCGCCATGCCGGCGCACATTCGCGGCGCGGCGGCAGGTCGGCGCCCTTGGCGTCCTGACCGGGAAAGCAAAAGCCCATCGGCACGATGGCGAATTTGTCCGTGTCGTAAAATTCCTCGCTGCCGACGCCCAGCCAGCTCCGCAGCCGGTCGCCGGAGGCGTCGGTGAACGGCATGCCTGAGACGTGGACCTTGGTACCCGGCGCCTGGCTGGCGATCAGGATGCGGGCGCTCGAAGATGGCCTGAGCACCGGACGCGGCTGGTGCGGCAACGGCCTGCCGGCCGGCTTATCAACGCAGATGCGGCAGGCGCGTACCCGCGCCGTCAAGGCTTCCAACTCTTCGCTCATTCGGAATTCATTGTCAGGCGGCGGCACTCGGACGGCTCGAGATTGCCTGATGCCAGCGCAGCACGTTGGTGCACTCTTCGGGTACCTTGATGCGAGCCGGCTTCATGAAGTCGATGGCGACCAGCCCGGTGATGTCGGCGATCGAATACGCATCGCCGGCGACGAATTCCCTGCCGGCGAGCTCAGTGTCCAGAAATCTCAGGAATTCGATCGCCTTCGGCTTGTTGGCCTCGCCCCATTCGGGGATTTGCGGGATCTCCCATTCCCTCATTGCGGGGTGGATATGCCGGAACGCCGCGGCGACGCAGCCGAACAGATTGAACTCCACACGTCTTTGCCACATCTCGACGATTGCCTTGCCGAGCGCCCCATGCCCGAACAAAGCCGGCTCGGGGTGCAGTTCCTCGAAGTAACGACAGATTGCGACGGATTCGGTGATGATGGTGCCGTCATCGAGCTCGAGCACCGGCAGACGCTTCAGCGGATTGCGCGAGCTGACCGGCTGCTCTTTGTGTTCCAGCGCGCCCATGTCTACGGGCACCAGCGGAACCTGAAGTCCCTTTTCGGCCAGAAAAATCCGAACCCGACGTGGATTGGGCGCGCGCCCGCCGTCGAACAGCTTCATCTCCATCCTCCTCGTCCGTCCCGACGAACTATAGGCACAACTCACCAGAAGCGAAAAATTTCACGCAAGGCATCGCCGATCGACGCCAAGGTGCCGTGCTTTCTTTCGACCAGCTCGTGGCCGTGGCTCTCGCGCCAGTTCTTCGGTTCGTCGAAAGTTCCGCCCCAGATGCCGGCTTTGCCTGCGCGCGCAGCAGCTTCCTCGGTCTCGAAATCGCCAAAGGCGACCGCCCAGCCGGCCTCGACCTGTGCGCGGTTGAGATCCTTGCCACCGGCCTTGCAGTCGCCGAGCAGCCTGCCGTAGCGGTCGCGCTGCCAGCCGCTGCAGGAGACCGCTTTGCCGGCTATCAACCGCACCAGGGACTGCCGCGCGAGCTTGCCGCATGGATAGTCGGCACCGTTCTTGCGGCAGATCTGCGAATATTCCGGCGCGTCGATGCCACGCATGCGGACACGCTCGCTGCCGAGGGTGATGCTATCGCCGTCATTGACGGTGGCCGCGCCCTCCGTCTTGCGCGTCTCGATCCGGTCGAGGCGCGCCGCCAGGAGGATCGCCAGGCCGAGCACGATGAGTGTCAGCCCATAGTCCATTACTCGGCGCCACAGGCTTCGCGGACGTGGCGCATAGTATCGCTGGCGCGGCCATCGCGACCACGAACGGCTCATATGGCAAACCGTTGGTTAATCATTCGAACGTAGCTTAACGATTTGAAATTGCTGCCCGCGTAAATTGAAGACTTCATGCCCCTGCAACGCTCGACCACGGCGGACAAGTTTATTGTGGACCGCAGGAAACGCCATCGCAACAGCGATGTCGCGCGCGCGGTGCGCAAGACGCGCGACCGTCTTTCGCAGCAAGCCGGAAATCCCGACTTCGACCGCGAGCTGTTGAAGCTCCACGCGCTTTCGATGACCGGCGGCGTGATCGTCATTCCGCTGCTCGTTCTGGCAACGGCCGCGGCAGGCCTGTTCGCGGGCATCGGCAAGGAGATCGGCGTCTGGGCGCTGTTCACATTCATCTGCTATACCATCGTTGCATTCATGGCCAGACGCGTCACTCAAGCGTCCGAACTCAACCCGCTGGAAACGCATAGGGATTTCCTGATCGGCCATTTTCTGTGCGGGCTTGGCTGGGCTTGGTTCGCATGGCTCGGCTGCGAAACTTGCCAAATGGATCAGTTCCAGGTCGCCAAGGCGGTGGTGCTGCTGCTCGCCATGTCGGCAACCGCGATCCTGGCCTCGTCCCTGCGCGGTGCGCTGTTGGCGACCTTCGCCCTCCCGGTCGCCATCTATGCTTATGCCAGTGCGAAATTATGGATGCCGGTCGAAGTGATCATGGCAGGCTTGCTGATCGCCTCGTTGCCTTTCTTCGCCTATGTAGCGCGCCAGCTCAACCGTTCCTCGCTGATGCTGCTGTCGTTCCGCTCCGAAAAGGATGCGCTGATCGCCGAACTGGAGACGGCGAAATCGATGTCGGACGAGGCACGGCGGCGGGCGGAAGACGCCAATCTGGCGAAATCGCGTTTCCTGGCCTCGATGAGCCACGAACTGCGCACGCCGCTCAACGCCATTCTCGGCTTTTCCGAAGTGATGGCCAACGAGGTGCTCGGCCCGATGAGCAACCCGACCTATCGCGACTATGCCCGTGACGTGCACGACTCCGGACAGCATCTGCTCGACCTGATCAACGAAATTCTCGATTTGTCGCGCATCGAAGCGGGCCGCTACCAGCTCAACGAGGAGCCGATGATGCTGCTCTCCGTCGTCGAGGATTGCTGCCACATGATGGAGCTGAAGGCGCGCAACAAGGACATCCGCATCGTCCAGGATTTCGAAAACGCCTTGCCGCGCTTGTTCGCCGACGAACGCGCGGTGCGGCAGATTGCGCTCAACCTGTTGTCCAATGCCATCAAGTTCACCGCCACCGGCGGCGAAATCCGCGTGCGCGTCGGCTGGACGGCGGGCGGCGGGCAATATCTCTCCGTCAAGGACAATGGGCCGGGCATACCGGAAGACGAGATTCCGATCGTGCTTTCGGCCTTCGGCCAGGGCTCGATCGCCATCAAGAGCGCCGAACAGGGCACCGGGCTTGGCCTGCCGATCGTGCAAGGCCTGCTGGCCATGCATGGCGGCGAATTCCAGCTCCATTCCAGGCTGCGCGAAGGCACCGAGGCGATCGCCATCTTCCCGCTGAGCCGGGTGATGGAGGAACTGCCGGCGCTGCCGACCAAGGCGGTTGCCTCGCGCCGGCGCTGAATGCTTAACCGCGGACCGCGGCTGCCATGCCGGAGCTGGTCAGCGCGGCCGCCTTGACCAAGCCGGCGGCAAGCGCCGCCCCTACCCCCTCGCCTTGACTGACGCCCAGATCGAGCAGCGGGCGAAGGCCGAGGCGCTCGGCGGCCTTGGCATGACCAGACTCTGGCGACAGGCTTGCGAGGAGACAATGATCGAGCGCGGCGGGGTTGGCGGTATGTAGGACACCAGCGGCCGCAGTCACCGCAAACCCATCGAGCAGCACCGGGATCTTCTGCATCCGCGCCGCCAGAATGGCGCCGCAGATCGCGGCGAATTCCCGCCCGCCGACCCGGCGCAGCGCTTCCAGCGGGTCCTTGAGGCTCGCGCCGTGAAACGCGACCGCGGCATCGACCACCTCCGCCTTGCGCCTCTGCATCGCCGCGTCCGCCCCTGATCCAGGGCCGACCCAGTCGGCGCTGGTGCCGCCGAACAGTGCCGTGCAAAGGGCCGCGGCGACAGTCGAATTGCCGACGCCGAGGTCGCCAAGGCAAAGCAGGTCGGTACCGCCGGCAATCGCTTCCATGCCGAAGGCCATGGTAGCGGCACAACCGCGCTCGTCCAGTGCCGCATCCTCCGTAATGTCGGCTGTCGGAATGTGCAGGGCCAGATCGAACACCTTCAAGCCGAGATCGTTGGCGATGCAGATCTGGTTGATTGCTGCACCGCCGGCGGCGCAGAGCTCGACTGCATTTGCCGTGGCGGCGGCGGGGCGCGGCGAAATGCCGTGGCGGGTGACGCCATGATTGCCGGCAAAGATCGCCACCAATGGCCGCGTCACCGCCGGCGGCGCGCGGCCGCTCCACCCGGCAAGCCAGGCGGCGATGTCCTCGATGCGGCCAAGCGAGCCTTTGGGCTTGTCTGCCTTGGCAAACAACTGACGCACGCGGGCCTTGGCCGCCATATCTCCCGGCGGCAGGCTCACCAGGAGGTCGCGAAAATCGTCGAAAGGCAGTGCGCTGGTCATGTCGATGGCGATCGTCCGTGTGAATTGGTGAGCGGCATAGCCGCCTTGGCCAGCCGGCACAACCTCAAGCCGGCACAACCTCCAGGCCCGGTACAACTTGGCGGTATTGACGCGAAAGCATTCGTTGGCGGCGCTTCCCGGAGGGCTTGCATTGACTTTGTCGTTGCACCATGTGGAGGCTAGCCAAGGAAATCCTTATGACGGCCATTGAATCCCCGTGCATCCTGGTCTGCTCGATCGATATGAAAACCGGCTTCTGTTTCGGTTGCGGGCGCACGCGCGAGGAAATCGCCGCCTGGATCGACATGACCCCGCAAACCCGCCGCAGCGTCATGGCCGAGCTGCCGGCAAGGCTGGAAACGGTCGAGCGACGCCCCCGCCGGGAAACCCGTCGCAGCCGCATGGCACGCGAACGCGACGCCCTCTCGTGAACCGGCCGCAGAGATGAACCGACTGTTGTGGATTCTGATCGTCGCGATCGGGGCGGGTGTGCTCCTGCTCATGCTCAACGATTCCGCCGGCAGTACGTTCGGCATTGAGAATTACGATTTCAGCCAGCTGATCTGGCTTGGCGCTTTAGCGGCGCTCGTCGGCGCCGGCCTGCTCAGATCGGGCAGGCCGTTAGGCACCATGGCCCGCAGCCTCGGCGCCTGGGGTGCCATCGTGCTGGCGCTGATCGCCGGCTATCAGTACCGCTATGAGTTGCAGGATTTCGCCAGCCGCGTCACCGCCGGCCTTGTTCCCGGCAGTCCGCTGGCGCTGGGCGTGGAAGAAGGCCATGCCACCGTCACCCTGGACAAGGCCGGCAGCGGCCATTTCGAAGCGCGCGTCACGATCAACGGCACGCCGATCCTGACGGTTGTCGATACCGGCGCGACCAGCACCGTGCTGACCGCCGAGGACGCTCTGGCGGTCGGGTTCAATTCGGCGGCTCTCCGCTTCACCATACCGATCTCTACCGCCAACGGCATGACACGCGCGGCGGCGGTGCGAACCGACGAACTGTCGATCGGCGGCATCGTGCGCAAGGACATGCCCATCATGATCGCCGCACCAGGCACGCTCGGCCAGAGCCTTCTCGGCATGAATTTCATCGGCTCGCTATCGGGCTTCGACGTCCGTGGCGATCGCATGATTTTGCGGGATTAAGTTTTTCCTCAGGCCGCCTCCGCGGTCCGGCCGAAATCGACCTCTGCGAAGGCTGACTTCAGCACCTCCGGTCCGGCACCCGGCCGTGTCGCATCGGTGGAGAGGATCTGCCGGTAGCGGCGTGCACCGGGCAGGCCGTGAAACAGCCCGACCATGTGCCGGGTGACATGCCCGAGGCGTCCGCCCTGCTCGATATGGCGTGACGCGTAATCCGCCATGGCATCGATCAGTGCGGCAAAATCGAACGACTCAGCAGTGCTGCCGTAAAACGCGGCATCGATGCCGGTCAGTATCCCTGGCGTGTGATAGGCGGCGCGGCCGAGCATGGCGCCATCGACATGGTCGAGATGCGTCAGCGCCTCTGCGCGAGATTGAATGCCACCGTTGATGCCGATGAATTTGTTTTGTTTTCTGGCTTTCAGCCGATAGACGCGGTCATAGTCGAGCGGTGGGATGTCACGATTTTCCTTTGGGCTCAGTCCTTCCAGCCAGGCCTTGCGGGCGTGCACCCACAGCGCGTCGGCGCCGGCCGCGAAAACAGCATCGGCCAACGCATCGAGTGCCGGTTCCGGATCCTGCTCATCGACGCCGATGCGGCACTTGACGGTAACCGGTATTTTCACCGCCGCCTTCATTGCCGCGACGCAATCCGCGACGAGCACGGGCGTCTTCATCAGGCAGGCGCCGAAGGTGCCCGACTGGACGCGGTCGGACGGGCAGCCGACATTGAGGTTGATTTCATCATAGCCGAAGGTTTCGCCGATGCGCGCCGCCTCGGCCAGCTTTCCCGGATCGGCGCCGCCGAGTTGCAGCGCCACCGGATGTTCGCTGTCGACGAAGCCGAGCAGCCGCTCGCGTGCGCCGTGGATGACCGCATCGGCCACCACCATCTCGGTGTAGAGCAGCGCCTCGCGCGTCAGCTGGCGATGGAAGAACCGGCAGTGCCGGTCCGTCCAGTCCATCATCGGCGCCACGGCAACTTTGTGGCGTAACATATTCATTTTATTTGTGGCGTAACATATTCATTTTACTATTTTTTCTGTCTCAGTCCGTCCGATACTCCGTTCGAATGACAGAGCAATTTGGCAAGAGATGCACACCTAACTGACCCGATATACGATTTTGCCGCCGCAACTGAAAGCAAATTGGCATGTCACACATGTCACTGTACGCACCAGTTAGATGCCTGCCGTGGAACGATGGACCGCCGGCGGCATACCAGTCAGCCAAGGCGAAGCGTGTTGCGGGCGATCTGCCACGCGGATTCGACATGCCGCCGCGCCGCCTCCTCCGCCTCGTCCGGCTTGCGCGACCGGATTGCATCCATGATTTCGGTCATTTCGGCGATCGCCGGCTCGCGGCGGTTCTCCGACGCGATCGTCATTGAGCGGAGCTGGTTGATGCGGACATTCAGCCCCGTCACGATTTCCCAGGCAATGCGCTTGTCCGCCGCCTCGAACAGCGTTTCGTAGAACTTGGTCGTTGCCCGCATCACCTCGACAGGCGCACCGGACGCCCACGCCTCAAGCAGGTTCGTCAAGGCGGCATCGAGCGAGGCGATCTGCGCGTCCGTGGCTGTCAGGGCGCAAGCCCGCGCCGCGATGCCCTCGAGCAGCGCCCGCAATTCATAGATTTCGTCGGTGCGGCCGAGATCCGGTTTGGCCACGGCAGGTCCGTGGCCCGGTATCATCTGCACCAGGCCTTCCGCCTCCAGCTGCCGCAGCACCTCGCGCACGACGGAACGGCTTACCCCGAGCTGATCGCATAGCGGCCGCTCGACCAGCCTTTCACCAGGCTGGAAATGGAAGCCCATGATCGCCTCACGCATGCGCTCCAGCGCCAGCGTCCTCAGCGTCTTGGCAGAGCGGTCGATCCGCAGCGTATCGCCTGACATTTTCTCTCCCTACCCCGATCCGGCCACAAAACAGATTCCATAGCCGATTGACAAGGCTTCTGGTGCTCCATAGTATGGTATACCATAAGATGATATAAAGATTTCGGCGTTGCACAGCGCCGTGGCGACCGAGGACTTTCATGAAACCAGCCATTCGAAAGATCGTCACCTACATCGAGAACACGTTAATCGAGGGCGGCAAGGAAGCCCCAAAACCGTTGCGCCTGATCGGCGTCGCCGCCGTGCTGACAAACCCTTGGGCGGGCCGCGGTTTCACCGACGACCTGTCGCCGGAGATCCGCGTCATTGCTCCCGTCCTAGGCGAACTGCTGACCCGCGAGATTATCGCCGTTGCCGGTTCCGGCGAGGCAATAGAGGGTTATGGCAAAGCCGCGGTCTGCGGCACGGCGGGCGAGATCGAGCATGCATCGGCGCTGATCCATACGCTGCATTTCGGCAACCATTACCGTCGCGCGGTCGGCGCCAAGACCTATCTCGCCTTCACCAATCTGCGCGGAGGGCCGAACACCCCGATCATGATCCCGCTGATGGACAAGAACGACGAAGGCCGCCGCTCCCACTATCTGACCGTACATTTCCAAATCGGCGACGCGCCCGCGCCCGACGAGCTGGTGGTGGCGCTTGGCGCTTCGATTGGCGGCCGCCCGCACCATCGTATCGGCGATCGCTATCAGGACCTCAAGGAGGTCGGAGACCTGCATGGCTGACGTCGCTGCCACCGCATGGGTCCGAGACACGGCTCCGGACGGCACCGGCTTCATCCGCGCCGGCTCCGGCGCGCCGGTTCTGCTCATTCACGGTGTCGGCATGAACGCCGCGATCTGGCACGATCAGATCGCGGCGATGAAAGACCATCATGACCTGATCGCCATCGACATGCTCGGCCACGGCGTTTCACCGCTGCCGCCGGAAGAAGCCAGCCTGTCGGATTTCGCCGATCAGGCGGTTCGCCTTCTCGACCATCTTGGCGTGGCGTCGGTGTCGATCGTTGGCCATTCGATGGGCGCGCTGATCGCTCTGGAGATCGCCCTTCGCACCCCCTCGCGCGTTCGCTCCATCGTCTGTCTCAATGCGGTATTCCGCCGCCCCGCGGCCTTGGCGCAGGCCGTACGCGAGCGTGCGGCCGCGCTCGGCACCCATGGCAACCCTTCCGCCATTGCGGCCACGCTTGCCCGCTGGTTCGGCGACCCGCTGCCGGCGAACCTTATCGGGGCGGCCTCTACCGCGCGCGCCGCCCTTGAAAGGGTCGACCCCGAAGGCTACGCGCGCACCTATCGCCTCTTTGCCCATGCCGATGCTGAGCACGCCGGTGCTCTCCCCGGTCTTGCCGCGCCGGCCCTGTTCATAACCGGGTCGCAAGACAGCAATTCGACCCCGGCCATGTCGGCGGCGATGGCGAGGCTAGCGCCGCACGGCCAATGCCTCGTGCTCAATGGAGAAAGGCACATGATGGCAATGGCTTCACCTGAAAAAGTGACCAAACACATCATGGAATTTCTCGACACGGCAGGAGACGCTGGCGTGAGGCCGGAGACGGATGCAGTTTTTGACAGCGGCGAATTCCGGCGCGCACTCGGCTCGTTCCTGACCGGCGTCACCATCGTCACAACGATCGGAGCGGAAGGCGAACCGCGCGGCTTCACCGCCAACTCCTTCACCTCGGTCTCACTCGAGCCGCCGCTGGTGCTTGTCTGCATCGCCAAGAGGGCGCTGGGGCACAGTGCTTTTTCGACGTCGAGAGGTTTCGCCATCAACATCCTGTCAGAGGACCAGAAGGCCCATTCCGGCATCTTCGCTTCCAAAGCAGCGGACAAGTTCGCGGCCGTGAGCTGGCAACCGGGCCGGACCGGCAATCCGCTGATCGACGGCTCCGTTGCGGTATTCGATTGCGGCATGGAGCAGCTGGTCGATGCTGGCGATCACTCGATCCTCATCGGCCGCGTCCGCGACTTCAGCCACAACGGAGCCCAGCCCCTCGGTTATTGCAGAGGCACCTACGTCACGCCTGGCCTCAGCCAGGAGGCGCTGGCGGCGGCGCCCCCCGATACGGAGGTCGGCGCCATTCTCGAGAACGAGGGCCGTGTGCTGTTCGTCGAAACGGCCGACGGGATTTATGAATTGCCTGCGGGGCGCGGACTGGGCACGCCCAACGATGCGCGCAGCCTCAAAGGGCGCCTTGCCGCCAGGGCCATAGACGCCCAGCTCGGCTTCCTGTTCGCGGTGTGGGACGATGCCGCCGAACCCTGGCGCACGCATGTTTATTATCGCGGAACGGTCGATGGCGCCTATTCCGACGACCGCCAGATGCGGCTTGTCGACATCGAGCAGATCGCCGATCTGAAGATCGCCGATCCCGCGGTGCGTTCGATGCTTGCCCGCTATGCGCGCGAACGTACGGAAGATGCATTCGGCGTCTATGTCGGCAACGAGGTCGAAGGCGAAGTCCGGCCGCTCGCCAAGTCCTCGCCTTCTCAAATTCCTCTTTCCGGTCGCGGGTGAAACCGATGAAGTTTTCGCTTTTCGTGCACATGGAGCGATCGGATCCAGCAAAGCCGCATTCCGAGCTTGTCGGCGAGCTGGAGGACCTGGTTGTCCAGGCCGAAGAGGCAGGATTCGAGACTGCCTGGATCGGCGAGCATCACGGGATGGAATTCACCATCTCGCCGAACCCGTTCATCAACATCGCCTGGCTCGCCGCCAAAACCAGGCGCATCCGGCTCGGAACAGGAACCATCGTCGCGCCGTTCTGGCACCCGATCAAGCTTGCCGGCGAAGCAGCGATGGCCGACGTCGTCACCGGCGGCCGTCTCGACATCGGCATTGCGCGCGGCGCCTACGCTTACGAATACCAGCGACTTTTCCCAGGCCTCGAGGCCTGGGGTGCCGGCCAGCGTATGCGCGAGATGGTGCCGGCGATCCGGGGCCTTTGGGATGGTGATTTCGAACTCGCCGGCGAGTTCTGGTCGTTTCCTTCAACCACCTCGTCGCCCAAGCCGCTGCAAAAGCCTTATCCGCCGATCTGGGTGGCCGCACGCGATCCGAACTCGCACGACTTTGCGGTTTCCAGCAAATGCAACGTCCAGGTGACGCCGCTTGCCTCCGGCGATGGCGAAGTGGCCAGCCTGATGGAGCGTTTCAACGCGGCGTGTAATGCCCACCCCGACGTACCAAGGCCGGAGATCATGCTGCTGATGCATACTTTCGTCGCCGAGGATGCCGCGGAGGCTGACCGGCTCGCGCAGGATCTGTCGCAGTTCTACTGCCAGTTCGGCGCCTGGTTCCAGAACAAGAAGCCGGTGCACCAGGGCATAATGGAAGCGCTGACCGAAGACGAGATCGCGGCCATGCCGCAATATGCGCCTGACAAGATCAAGCAGAACCTGGTCATTGGCGAAGCCGACGAGGTGATCGCCAGGCTGAAGGCCTACGAAGCGCTCGGCTACGATCAGTATTCGATCTGGATCGACAGCGGCCTTTCCCATCGGCGCAAGAAGAAATCGCTGCAGCTCTTCATCGACAGGGTGATGCCGGCCTTTTCCGAGCCGAAAGCTGGATTGCGATGAGCACCACTCAATTCAGGAACTATATTGACGGCAGCTTCGTCGAAGTGGCGGCGACCTTCGACAGCATCGATCCCTCGACGGGCGCGCCATGGGCGAAGATGCCCGCTGCATCGTCTGATGACGTCGACCGCGCCGTCGAAGCTGCTCACCGGGCGCTTGGCTCCGGCACGTGGCCGGCAATGACGGCAACGGCACGCGGCAAGCTTCTGGTGCGGCTCGGCGATCTGGTGGTCGCCAATGCCGACCGGCTGGCGGAACTCGAGACGCGCGATACCGGCAAGATCATCCGCGAGACCCGCGCCCAGATCGCCTATGTCGGCGACTATTACCGCTATTATGGCGGGCTGGCCGACAAGCACGAGGGCTCGTTTGTCCCCATCGACAAGGCCGACATGGAAGTGACCATCCGGCCGGAGCCAATTGGCGTCGTAGCCGCCATTGTGCCGTGGAACTCGCAGCTCTTCCTGTCCGCCGTCAAGCTCGGGCCGGCGCTGGCGGCCGGCTGCACCATCGTTCTGAAAGCATCGGAAGACGGCCCTGCCCCGTTGCTGGCCTTCGCCGAACTCGTCCATGAGGCGGGATTTCCCGCCGGGACCGTGAACATCCTGACCGGCTTCGGCCACGATTGCGGTCACCGGCTGACCAGTCATCGGCTCGTCGCCCGCGTCGCCTTCACCGGCGGTCCCTCGACCGCTCGGCAGATCGTCAGGAATACGGCGGAAAACCTCGCTTTCACGACGCTCGAGCTCGGCGGCAAAAGCCCGGTCGTGGTGTTTGCCGATGCCGATCTGGACAGCGCCGCCAACGCGGTCGTTGCCGGCATCTTCGCTGCCACCGGCCAGAGCTGCGTCGCCGGCTCTCGGCTGCTGGTCCAGCGCTCCGTGAAGGACGAATTCCTCGCCCGGCTCAAGCGCAAAGCCGAGGCGATCAGGATTGGCGATCCGCAGGATCCCGCGATCGAAATGGGACCGCTCGCCACCTCGCGCCAGCGCGAATGGATAGAGAAGATCATTGCTGAAAGCCTGGCCGCGGGCGGGCAACTGGTCACCGGCGGCATTCGCCCCGCGGGCATGGCGGACGGCTTCTATTACGCGCCGACGATTATCGACGCGCCTGATCAGACCCTTGCCTGCGTGCGCGAAGAGCTCTTCGGCCCGGTGCTCTGTGTGCTAGCCTTCGACGGCGAAGCTGAAGCGCTTTCGCTCGCCAACGACACGAAATTCGGCCTGGCGTCCGGCGTGTTCACCACCAATCTGGCAAAAGCCCACCGCATGGCGCGCGGCATCCATGCCGGCGTGGTCTGGATCAACACCTATCGGGCGGTCTCGCCGCTGGTTCCGTTTGGCGGCTACGGCCAATCCGGGCTCGGCCGCGAGGGCGGCCTCGATGCGATCCGCGACTACACGCGTTCGAAATCGGTGTGGATACGCACCTCCGACGACCCGATTCCCGATCCTTTTGTCATGCGGTAGCCGCCGCTGGCCGGAGATGCGCGATCAAGGCGAAAACGACCGATCGCGAACAGACAACAACGAAAACAACAGAGGAGAACGACAATGAAACTGATCATCACCGGCTTCCTTGCCGGATTTATTGCAACGACAGTTCCGGCAACGACGGCCGCAAAGGCCGAGGACATGGTGTTCACCAGCTGGGGCGGGACGACCCAGGAAGCGCAGACCAAATCCTGGGCCGAGCCGTTCACCGCTGCATCCGGCATCAAGGTCATGCAGGACGGCCCGACCGACTACGGCAAGCTGAAGGCGATGATCGACAGCGGCAGTGTCAACTGGGACGTCGTCGACGTCGAGATGGATTTCGCCATCAAGGCGGCCAAGGACGGTCTGCTCGAGCCGATCGACTTCAAGACCGTGCCGAAGGCCGACCTCGATCCGCGCTTCACCACCGATCACGCCGTCGGCAGTTTCTACTATTCCTTCGTGCTCGCCTGGAACAAGGGCGCCGTTTCGGGTGAACCGGCCGGCTGGGCCGACATGTTCGACCTGACGAAGTTCCCGGGCAAGCGGACCTTCTACAAATGGTCGGCGCCCGGTGTCATCGAGATCGCGCTGCTGGCCGATGGTGTTCCGGCGGACAAGCTCTATCCGCTGGATCTCGATCGCGCCTTCAAGAAACTCGACACCATCAAGTCGGACATCGTCTGGTGGAGCGGCGGGGCGGAGTCGCAGCAATTGATCGCATCCGGCGAAGCAACGTTCGGCCAGCTGTGGAACGGCCGCGTCTTCGCACTGGACAAGGATGGCGCCGATGTCGGCGTCTCCTGGAACCAGAACCTGACCGCAGCCGACGTTCTGGTGGTACCGAAGGGTGCCAAGAACAAGGATACGGCGATGAAATTCCTCGCCGCGGCGAGCAGCCCCGCCGGCCAGGCCAAATTTGCCGAAGCCAGCGGTTATGCGCCGATCAATACCAAGGCCAAGGCAGAGATGCCGGCCGATGCCGTGAAATCGCTGCCGGACGCTCATGTCGGCGGGCAGATCAATCTCGACATGAACTACTGGGCCGCCAATCGCGACACCATCGCCGCGCGCTGGTATGCCTGGCAGGCGAAATAAGCCCGCCCTTGAACCGCAATGGACGAGACGGTTCGCGCCGTCTCGTCCCGTAGCCGGGTCGCTGTCATGTCGGTCGAAACACGCCGGAACTTTGGAACGGTGCGGGTGCCGGCAGGTCTCAATGGCCTGCTGCCGGCCCTGATTCTGATTATGCTGTTCTTCGTCATCCCCGTGCTGGCGCTGCTTTTGCGCAGTGTCACGGAGCCCGAGCCAGGCTTGCAGAACTATGCTGCCCTGCTTGGTGACGGCACCTATGCGCGGGTGTTCTTCAACACATTCCTGGTCGCGGCGTTGGTCACCGTCGCCACGGTCCTTGTCGCCTTTCCGGTCGCCTGGATGCTGGCAATCATGCCTTCGGGACTGGCCTCGATCATCTTCGGCATCATCATTCTGTCGATGTGGACGAACCTGCTCACCCGCACCTATGCTTGGATGGTGCTCCTGCAGCGTACCGGCGTCATCAACCGGACGCTGATGACCATCGGCGTCATCGACCACCCGCTGCCGCTCATCAACAATCTCACCGGCGTCACTATCGGCATGGTCTATATCATGCTGCCCTTCATGATCCTGCCGCTGGTCGGCACGTTACGGGCGATCGATCCGATGACGCTGCGTGCGGCGTCGCTGTGCGGCGCAAGCCCTTTCCAGGCGTTCCGCCGTATCCTCGTGCCGCTGTCGCTGCCCGGCGTCGCGGCCGGCGGCCTGATGGTCTTCGTCATGTCGCTCGGCTACTTCGTAACGCCGGCACTGCTCGGCGGCACGTCGAACATGATGCTTGCCGAAATGATCGCGCAGATGGTCCAGTCGCTGCTCAACTGGGGGCTCGGCAGCGCCGCTGCCTTCATCCTGCTTGTCGTCACCATGGTTCTCTATGCACTGCAGCTGCGCCTTGTCGGTGCCAGGCGCACGAGCGGAGGCATCTGAGATGCTGCTCGACTATGACCGCATGGGTTGGCTACGGGTTGCCCTGCTCGGCTTCACCGCGCTGGTCGCTGGCTTTCTTCTGTTGCCGGTGGTCTTCATTGTTCTGCTCTCCTTCGGCTCGTCGCGCTGGCTGGCTTTTCCGCCGCCCGGCTGGACGCTCAAATGGTACCAGGAGCTTTTTGCCGATCCGGCCTGGCTCGACGCCGCGCTGACCAGCGCTCGGATCGCCACCATGACGGCGATCCTGGCAGTAGCGATCGGCCTGCTCGCCTCCTTTGCCCTGGTTCGCGGAAGGTTTGCCGGACGTGAGATCCTGCGCGGCCTGCTGCTGACGCCGATGGTTCTGCCCGTCGTTGTCTTCGCCATCGCCATCTACGCCTTCTTCCTTCGCCTTGGCCTCGGCGGCACCACCATCGGCTTCGTCATCGCCCACACCGTGCTGGCGCTGCCCTTCGCCATCATTCCGATCGCCACCGCGCTCGAAGGGTTCGACAAGTCGATCGAGGACGCGGCAATCGTCTGCGGGGCAAGCCCGCTCGAGGCCAGGCTCAGGATCACCTTGCCGTCGATCCGGATCGGCATCTTCTCCGCCGCGATTTTTTCGTTCCTCGCCTCGTGGGACGAAGTCGTGGTGGCGATCTTCATGGCCAGCCCCAGCTTGCAAACCTTGCCCGTCAAGATCTGGGGCAGTCTGCGGTCGGACCTCAGTCCGGTGATCGCCGCTGCCTCCAGCCTGCTGGTCGGGCTGACGCTTGCCCTGATGGTGATGACGGCGCTGCTGCAGCGAAAGTTCCGGACATGACCCACCCTTTCCTCTCCATCCGCAATCTGCGCAAGGCGTTCGGGGCGATCGTCGCCGTGCACGACGTCACGCTGGACATTCCCAGGGGCGAGTTCCTGACCTTCCTCGGGCCCTCCGGTTCGGGAAAATCGACGACGCTCTACGCGATCGCCGGCTTTCAGGACCCGACTTCCGGCGATGTCTTGCTGGAAGGAAAATCACTGCTTGCAGTGCCTTCGCACAAGCGCAACATCGGCATGGTCTTCCAGCGCTACACGCTGTTTCCGCATCTGACGGTGGCCGAAAACGTCGCTTTTCCGCTGCGGGTTCGCCGCCGGCCGGACGCCGAGGTGAAGAAAAAGGTCGCCGACATGCTGGCCCTGGTGCGGCTCGAAAGCTTTGCCGGACGCTTACCCGATGCGCTGTCGGGCGGCCAGCAGCAGCGCGTCGCGCTGGCCCGGGCGCTGGCCTACGATCCTCCGATCCTTTTGATGGACGAGCCATTGTCGGCGCTCGACAAGAAGCTGCGCGAGGAAATCCAGGGCGAAATCCGCCGCATCCATCGCCAGACCGGCGTCACCATTCTCTACGTCACCCACGATCAGGAAGAGGCGCTGCATCTGTCGGACCGAATCGCCCTGTTCAAGGATGGCCGCATCGAGCAGACCGGCACCGGCGAGGATCTCTATCTCAGGCCAGCGACCGATTTCGTCGCCGGCTTCATCGGCAATTCGAATTTCCTCGCCGCCGAACATCTCGGCACCACCAACGGCACGACAACGATCCGCATGACAGACGGTTCGGTCATATCCGGAGTCAGGGCCAACGGCACGTTCGGCAAAGGCCAGAAGACCAGGCTGATGATCCGGCCCGAAGCCTTTAGCATGGAGCGGAGCCCGGCGAGCGCGGAACTGAATGTCGAGATCGTCGACATCGCATTTTACGGCGAGCGCCGGCGGATCGTCGCGCGCATCGCCGCTGGACAGGAGGTTGACATCAGGCCGACCTCCGCCGCCATGCAATCGCAGGATGTGTGGCCCTGCAGCCGGCAGGTCTTTTTCGATCCCGCTGCTGCATTCCTGTTTCCGGCCTGACTAAGCCGCGGTGGATCGCCGCCCTTCAACGCTTCGCAGCGATGGAAGCGTGCTTGGGAACAAGCTGTGGTTAGGTCCATCATCAGCTTCGGTCAGCAAGCGCGCAACGTGATCGACGCTGCAGTCGGCTGATTGGATGGCGGGCGCAACTCCTGTATCCATTGACAGTCGTCATGCTCGGTTGGAAGATGAAGAAGGTCAGCGGCGATAGCCATACGGGAAGGCAATGGTCCAACCGCCAGATACCGGACACCATCCTGGCAGCGTCGTCGCGGTCATCGTCATTTGTTTGATCATCGTTGCTTTGTTCTTCATAGGCTTCAGATACTCAAGGCCAGGCCAGGGTACCCTCGTTATTCCTGGCGGTACGCTGCAGCAACCGTGAATCCGACCCCTTGGCGCTGACGCGGAGCCGTTCTCAGGCTGCCAAAAGTGCCCCGGCGGGACTGGGGGACGCCGCAGAATGGGCCGGCGGTTCGCAGCCGGTCTTTTGCTTCCCGCCGCGGCATTTCTTTCCCACCTAAACAACCAAGCCTGACCGGTGTGAGGTCGACCATACTAGGAGACGACGAGCGCTCAGTCACTAGGCACTAGACGGCCCTGATCAGCCGGAGCAGAGAAAGCGCTTCGAAAAAGGTCCCCTTGCGAAAGGCAAGATAGGTCGGCTCTTCGACACCATGGAACCGGCGCTTGAAGGCCGCCTGCCCCTGCAGATTGAAGCGGGTGCGATTGACCCAGGGGGAGTCATAGGCACGCTGGAAGGCGTGCCGCCAGAAATCGCTTTCGGCAAACCCGCTAGGTCCGATTTCGACAAGCGGCGACAGGCCTAGGGTGACGACGGAAACACCTTCATCGCGAAAGCGGTCGACCGCGAATTTGGTCAGGCCGATCTCGGCATGCGCCGAGCCATCGATATGCTTGCGCTTGAACGAGGTGGTGTAGCCGATGACCTTGCCGTCGCTGAACAGCGGATCGAAATCCAGCAAGGCCACGAGCTCCCCATCCGGACCGTGCAGGACGAAACGGCGCATATCGACGCCAAGGTGATCGGCAAAGGGCCTGTTGAGAAATCTCATCTCCCAGCGCTTGACGATGCGGTCGGCCCGCCAATTCTGGGAGAGCCTGGCAATCTCGTCGAGGAAGACAGTCCCGTTGTCCTCTGCGAAGGAAAAACCCTTCTTCAAGAGCCAGCGTTCGGAATAGCGCACTGTCTCATTGCGCTTTCCGGAAAAGTCGTGTCTGGGCAGGACAAGCCTGGTGTCGACGCCGAGGCGGTTGACCTGATAGCCAAGCCCGGCAAGCACGCGCGCCGTCTGGTCGCCGATCTGCACGAACCACGGGCTGCCGGCAACCTCGATGAAACGTCTGATATAGTCGCGCCGATCGGCCGGGGCAGCCACTGGATCACCGAGCGCGAAATGATGTCGCGTTTTGCTGCCGTAAGCGATGTAGCCCTGGGCATCGCCGAAGTAGTGAAGCCCCTTCTGCACGGCGGTCGAATAGGCAAGGGAAAAATCACCGTGGCGACGGACCAGCGCCAGGCGCTCGACATGGTTCAGCTGCAGCCGCGGTATTTTAGGCCCGCGGTTCTCCAGGAAACGATCGAGGCGTCTTCGCAGTGACGGCATGGTCGACTTTCGCGTGCCGGCTAGGCCGATGAAAGAGCTGACGGACCCCAAACCGATCATGTTGCCGCGAGCTGATCCTTATCTCAGCGCGGCATGTTTACCCGGCCGGAGCCGCCAGATTCGTAGGCGCAATCTGCCCCGGTCCCGCCCCCAGGCGGCAACACGCATTGTTGTCGACGCCCAGCGCCTGACGGCTGGTTGCTGCGCCCTTGGCGACACGAAAATCAATGCCACTTTCGGAAGCGCCCAGGTCACCTGCCAAACACGATGTTCTTAGCGAACGGCGCTCTGAGAAGATTCCGCTTGTTCGGAAGCCAGGAACTCGTCGCGTTCTGCTATCCACAAATCGGCGTAGTCGACATTCTGCCATTCGGCAAACCACGGGCCGCCGCTGGTATAGTGGACCGCCTTAGGTGTGCCGACCGCAGGCTTTTCGTTCCAGCCTTCGAGCCAATTCCACTCTACCGGCAATGAGCCCAAATCTTTGTCGGCAACCCACTGCATTCGGTGAAGATAGGCGCCACTTTCCTGATTCACGACCTCTGGCGTGAGCGATCTGACCGAAGGATGCGCGCAATTGAACAGCATCAGCGACGACCAGTTTTTCCGAGGATAGGACGTCTGGACCACACCATCCATCTTGGTTGTGGCCTTCGGCGTATAGTCATGCTGGACGCAATAGACCGCCTTGTCCGAGTCCGTATATTTCAGCAGGCCTGCGACGTCACCAAGCCACAGGAAATCGCAATCGCAAAACAGGGCCCAACCCGTGTAGTCGGCGAGAAAGGGCGTGAGGAAGCGCGTGTAGGTGAACTCCGTTGAGGCGAGCGGATCTTTTTCCCGCCAATATAGCCCGCGGGCACGCATCTCGTCCTGTTTGATCGGAATGACGGAGACAGGCGCCGATGCATGTTTGAGCAGGGAGTGTCGCGCGACGTCGTACGCGATCGGCTCACGGCTGTCCCATCCGATAAATACCCTAAACGCATCAGTCATATTCACTACCCTGGCTTTCGATTTTTACGGTCGTACACTAACTAGTTGGCGATGGCTCGGCAACAATTGCGGTCAACCAAGCCGGTTTCTCACAGATTTGTCCTGGCCTCAGCGTTGCTTTTTTGGGTGGACTGGGCCTCGCATTCCCAATGCGACACGGGCCCATTTCTGATAGGTGTAGCTGGCCGAATACGCGGCCACCATCGCACCAATGGAACCGTCCAGAAATCCCAGCCGGAAAATATAGCTGCGCACATAGGCCCAGACCGAGCGCAAAACCGCCTTGCCTATCGAGCTTTTTTTGCCCTCGGCAAGCAGTTGCGCGGCGGACGCTTCTGCGTACCGGCCGATCTTGTCGTGGGCATCTGCCAAGTCGGTAATGGAATCGTGCTCGATCGGCCGGGACAATCGGCTGACCTTCCCGTTCACCAATACCTTCTCGTGCACGGTGTCGTCGCTGAACCGCCCGGAGCGGCGACGGAAGAGCCTGAGCACCAGATCGGGCGACCAGCCGCTATGGCGGACAATGTGCCCGCAAAAGCGCGATCTTCTCGGTATTTCGAAGCCGTCATTGGCTTTTGGGTCGGCGATTGCGGCCCTTATTTCCGCGCCGAGCGGCGCCTCCACCCACTCATCGGCATCCAGCGAGAGGATCCAATCCCCCGTTGCCGCGGCCAGCGCACGGTTTTTTTGCGCACCAAAACCGGGCCAATCAACGGTCATCAGAACCTTTGCTCCCAGAGCACCGGCAATCTCCCTGGTTCTGTCGCTGCTGTTGTTGTCGAGAACGACGATCTCATCGGCAAAATGGACCGACCGAAGGCATTGCGCGATGGATGCCTCCTCGTTGCGGGTGATGATAATGACCGAGAGCGCCGGCACGGTCAGAATGCTCCGGCATCAAAGCTGCCACTGTCATTCGAATGCATCTGCAGCATCGGCTCCCGGCCCGTTAGCACACTGAGGGTACTAACCTAATTCAACAAAGTCGAAAATCATTTCAGATCAAGGCCTTCATACAGCGCCATCATTCGCTTGATCATGACATTGAAATCATAGTGTTCGGCCGCCGCTCTCACCCGGGCTGCGGTCTCAGGTCGTGACGACAACTGCAGCGCGTGCGCGAGCGCTGCAGCGAGGTCGCTTTCGCTGGCCGCATCGCAAACGAGCGTCGGCTCGAACCGCTCGACAAGCTCGCGCGCTCCACAGCCGGTGCTTACCACGGCGGGCAAGCCGCTGGCCATCGCTTCGATGACCACTGTGCCGAAAGGATCATAGATGGAAGGCAGCACGGCAATATCGGCCGCGCCGTACCACGGCAGCATGTCTTTCTGCGGCCCCAGCATCTTGAGCCGTGCGCCGAGACCGAGCCTGTCACCGGCCTGCCTGAAGGCGTTGGCGCGCGAATCATGGCCGATGACCCACAATTCAGGCTCGCCATCGAGCCTAGCGACCGCCTTCATCAGTGCAAGAAGTCCTTTTCGCGCAAAGCCCGAGCCGACAAACAGGACGACCGGCCTGTTTTCGTCGACGTCGAGCCGCGCGCGGATTGTCGCCCGATGCTGCTGGCGCAGCTGCGGGTTGAAGCGGTCGAGATCCACCCCGTTGGGAATATGGTGCACATTTTCCGCCGGATAATCGTAGTGACGGACAATGTCCTCTGCCACCATCTTCGAAATGGCAATGACAGCTTTGAGCCTCGGGCTGGCGTAGGTTGCACGTTCAAGGCGCAGCGTCTGGCGGTGAAAGGGGCTCAGCGCCATTGCCGCCCTGCCAAGCCGCGTCTCGAAACGCCGCCGCTCGGCAAGATAGGCGGCATGAACGCCCTCCCCGGCCCGGAAGACATCGCAGCACGGGAGGCGATCGTTGCTCTGCACCAGCGCCGGCGGCATCTCGGCGATCTTGCGGCAGGCAGCTTGAGCAAAGGACGTCGCCCGCAGCGAACGCGGAAACCGGCGGCCGGCACAATGGATGAACTCGATGCCTTCATAACGCGGCCAGTCGCCGGACAGCACGGCCACCCGCCGCTGACGCGCGGCGAATGCGGCCATGATGTTTTCCAACATGATCTCGCCGCCACCGAAAGGCGCATAACGCTGGCGCACGAACAGGAGCGGCCTGTCGAATTGAATTTCGGTGCCACGAATGCCGGCGTACATGGGGTCTGGGCTCCGGCCTTGTTGCCATCTGACGATGTCTATAGAGGCCAGCTCGCATCGGCAACACTTGGAAAGCTCACCCGCCGGAACTCAGAACAGGCCTGTGTCCATTGTCCGCAACTGCTTGCGATTTGCCTAACGGTGCTGCATGTAGAAATTAACTGCAAACAGCGGATCAGCGCCAGCTCCAGCCGGGCGGTGACCGCCATGAGGGGAATCGATGGCTTGAGCAAAGCAACCTGGCCCGCCATTGTCCGCCGGACGATTACCGACACCGCCATATATCGGCTGAGACACACCTTCGGAAGACGGGCAGAAGTGTCATCGCTGCGGCCGATAACGCCCCTTAAAGCGAATGACCTGCCTTTGATCCTCGTCATCCGCAACGAGGCGGACAGGCTACGCCCGTTCCTGAAGCACTATCGCGAACTCGGCGTCACCAGATTCGCCGTCCTCGATGACCGCTCGACAGACGGAACAGCTGAGCTTCTGGCCGAGCAGCCAGATGTCGATCTATTCAGCTCGCCGATCACCTATTCGCAGTCGGACCTGGGAAACCTTTGGCGTCAGCGGATTGTGCAGATCTATGGTCAGCCTCGCTGGTATCTGACCGTGGATGCGGACGAATATCTTGTCTATGACGGTATGGATCAGCATCCGCTCGGTGCGATGGCCGACTGGCTCAAGCGGCGCGGAATGACACGCCTGCTGGCGCCGATGATCGACATGTATCCGAGCGGAAACATCTGGGACGTACCCTTCGATCCCATCGTGCCGCCATGGCAAGTTGCGGACCATTTCGACGGCAGCGGCTATGAGGTGACGAGGAGCCCCCGGCATCTCAAGATCACAGGCGGCCCGAGAACCCGGCTTTTCGCCAGGCAGCACAAGTTGACCAAGTTTCCTCTGATATATGTTGATCGCCAGACGATTTTTACGTCGATTCACTCACCGCTGCCCTACTGGCGAAACTATATAAAGGGATTGGCTGGCCTGCTTCATTTCAAGTTCTTCGCCGATTTCAACGACAAGGCGCAGGTCGCGGTGGCGGAAGGTCAGTATTGGAACGGCGCTTCCAAATATCGCCAGTATCATGAGGTATCGAGCGGTAAAGCCGCTCTCAGCGCGATGAGCGAACAGTCAATGCTGTACGAAGGAGCTCACAGCCTGTTCAAAACGGGTTTGATCGACAAAATTGATTGGTAGACGGCATTTCAAGCAGATGCCGAACCGACATCATGCATAACCGAATGCTTTCATAAGCTGGGCACCTCGTCCTTGGACCAGGTCCTGTAGCTCGGCGTTTCCAAGTTCGGAGCGCCATCTTCCGCTCCCGTCATAGATCGGCTGATTGACCTGTTGGTTCCGGAGCACCGCATGCGGCGTCTCGCCGCTGGCGTCGGTCGGCTTGAACCACTGCTGCGGGTTCTTGTGATAGTCGAGGAGATCCGGGCTGAAGGTTACATCGAGAAAGCCGCATATCTGCTCGACGACTTTGGCCGGATTCTCGACCAGGTCCTCATAGCGATAGATCAGCACATCCGGCTTTCCCCGTTCCGCAAGAACCAGCGCATTGTCGTTGATCCAGCGGTCGAGAGCCTCCGTTGGGTCGCCAAGTCGTTTGATCAGGGACGCTACGACGTCGCGCCCATCTCGCACCGGCATGACGAAACGCGCGCCGGGCACGAGCCGGCGAATGCGGGCGACACGGCGGATATGCCGCGGTGTCTTTTCAAGCAGCACGTTCTTTCCAGCATCGAGCGCCGCCCGCTTCAGTTTCCAGAAGCGGAACATGGCCAGTGGCGTCCACTTGAAGAAAATGTTGGTTTCCTGGAGCGGCAGGTAGACGTTGGGATGCGACGCAAGGATCGTCGCAATCAACGTCGTCCCGCTATGGCCGCAGCCGCAAATGAATCCGGTCCGCATCACCATGTCGGCAATGCTCCCTAACCCAAGGCGACCCGGACGCGGTTATCGACGCGAGCGTAGCACAAGCCGTTCGTGCTAAAAACCTTGTCCAGCTTCTCCCAATATTCGAACTTAGCCAACTGCTCGTCACAATAGGCCACGTCGTCCTCGGAAAGATATTCGCCGTAACCGCCTATCTTGCCCTTGCGCACCTTGAAGCTTTCGGGATCATTCGCATCGCGCGGCTGTAATATCTTGCCGTATCGATCGGACAGATCACCGGTCGATTCACTCACTTTCATCTTGTCGAACGTTCGGTTGTTCGCCACCTCGACAAGCGTCCGATCGTCAGCCTGCTGGTTCAGGAATCCAAGGATGGCGCGAAGGACACCAGCCGTATCCCGATGCATATCTTCATATTGAAGATACCGGATTTCGCGCATCCGGGGCATGGCCGCGAACCAATGCAGATTAAATCTGATGATCTTTTCAATCCCATGATTGTCGCTTCTGATAAAATCGCTGAACGATCCCGCTGGAAGCATGTGGCGCTTCTGAACCTGAAAGTACCCTGAGACCACCGTATCTCTTGGATCGCGAACAAGCATTATTGTTCTTCTCTTCTTGTATCGAGATTTATTCTCCTTGAGGCCCGATATCGGTCGAAGTAACTTGTGGTCGGTTCCGTCGTGAATGTATTGAACTTCAACTCCGAGATCGTCCAGCATGACACGTAGCCACGTGCGCCCCGATTTTGGAAAGGATACGATAAGAGGAAGAGGCGGCGCTTTGGCCTGGAAAAATTTTAGAAAGGACATGTTTAGAAAGGACATGGAGAGACCTCCTTTAGATTATCAGAGCTGGCGCCCGAACCGCTGCCGGCCAGACCAACCCCATTACTGGGCGCCTAAGCCTACGGCTAATTCGAACACAAGGCAGAAATGCCAGCAAGAATTGCGATCCTCTGCGGGGCGAATTGGCCTTTACTATATCCCGGTTCGGAATGCCTTATGTTTTTTGGCCTGTTGCGACGACTGTTCGACACGGGCGCTCCATTCCGCGGTCCGTCGGCCGAACTCCTTAATGCGCATCGCGTCGAAGCGTATTCAGTGACGCGCTTTTGGACGACATGCATTAGCCACTCACTTTTGTGAGCCATGGCGCCAGAATGGACTCGGCCTCGCCCATCACCACGGACCAGGGGCGTTCCCGTTTCGAGACCAGCACGGCCGATGGATAGTAGGGCGTGCGGTCGCCCTCGACCGGCCAGGAGCGCTTGAAGCCGTCGCCCAGAATGAAAACCGAGGGGATGCCGAGCGCGCCGGCCAGATGCGCTCCGGTATTGCTGATGGTCACCACGGCGTCCATCGCGGCAACCTGCGCGGCGAAAAGATCCATGTCGACGAGCTGATCGACCGATCTGTCATGAAGAATGCGCTCCGGCTCACCGTCGGTCAGGATCTTCAGATCGGTCTCGATCTGGCCGTACTGCAGCGAGACGAACCGGAGGTCCGGTCGGCCGATCAGGTTTCGCCAGGCGGCAAGCGGCGGCAGGTCTTTGCCGGGATTGGAGCTGCCCCATGCGATACCGACCAACGGCCGTCCTTCCTTCCGGTAGCGGGCGCGAAGTTCAGCGACCCGGGCCGGATCCGGCTTAAGGGGCACGAAATGCTCGCGGATCGTCGCCTCGTCGGTTTCGAAAACGGCTGTCAGATGCTGGACGCCGGCGAAGGCCTGCGCCTCGGCATAGGCGGCCTTGCCGCCAGCGCCGACCGGCCGCACATCGGCGGTCGGAAAAGTGCGCTGAAAGAGCGGTACCAGGCGGCGCTCGACCAGCACGATCGAGCGGGCGGCGCGCGCCAGGGCACAGCCGACGGAACTCGCATGATGGATCGCGGTGGCCAGACCCTGCTTTTCGGTTTCCATCAGATCAATCAGCAGTGTCTGGCCAGAAATATCCTGGCCCAGCCACTCGCCATCGACGCGGCCGTTGACGATGTGGCGTCGGGCGATCCTGAGTTCGGCGGCTGCGCCATAAGCGCCCATCCGCATCAGCGCCTTGCTGAGCTCGTCGATCAGGTGGACCTCGCCCCTCGACTTCGCAATGGATCCAAGAGCCATGGCTTTCGGCAGGGCCGCCGGCCAATCGCGGGACTCGACGCTTCGCCGATAATCCGCCATCTGATCGGCAATGTCGCCGTCGCGCCAGCGAAGGAAGAGCTGTCGGCGGTGACGTCGGAACCAGACCTTGTATTTGTAGCCTGCAAGCGCGACAGCGCGGCGCAACCGGCCGAGAAGTAGGCTACCTTCCATCGCCAGCTCCGCTGATGATTTGCATGACCCGTCCGCCTGCTTCCTGCACTGCCGACGCCCAGGCTCGGCCGCCTTTTCGGGCCAGTCGAACGCTCGGATATGCGGCGACGGTCTCGCCGAAGGCAGGCCAGGACAGTCGAAACCCGTCGTCGAGCATGACAATCGTCGGCACGCCGAGCGCTCCGGCCAGGTTGGCGCCGGTATTGCTGATCGTCACCACCGCGTCGAGCGCCGCAATTTGGGCGGCAAAGCGGTCCATGTCCGTCAACTGATCGACGGAAGCGTCATGGATGATGCGCCCCGGCGCGTGGCGCTCGAACTCGGAGAGGGCCGGCCCGACATCGCCATATTGCAAGCTGACGAGGCGCCCCGGCAGACTGCTGAACAGCGTCCGCCAATCGTCCAGGGCCGGCAGATCCTTGCTCTTGTTGAGGCTTCCCCAAGCAAATCCGATCAGGGGACCTGGGCCGCCATCGAGATAGGTGCCGCGCAGCTCGGCAACCAGTCGGCGGTCCGGCTCCAGCGGAACGAAGGGCGCGCGTGCCGCCGGGTCGTCCGGCCAGAAATGCTTTGCGAGCGTCTCGAAACCGGCAACGACATCGGCGTCCACCGCCGCCATGTCCTCTTCCCCTTCAATCCTGACATCGAGCGCAGGATATGTTCTGCGATAAAGCGGTGCCAGTCGCGGCTCGACGAAGACGATGCATCGACCGGCAGCCGCAGCTGCTGGACCAAGCAAAGACGCGAACTGGAAAAAGATCGCCAGGTCGCCTTCGCGACGATCGACGAGAAGCGTGCGACCCGCAAGATCACTGCCGTCCCAATCGGGTCTGCCGCGCTGCTTGCTCGCCGCCATCAACTGCCAGATGCGATTTCCTCCGTCGAGACGCCTCAGTCCGCGCCCCGCTTTCTTGATCAGGCCGATATCGCCAAGCTGCTCACCAAGCGCGCCAAGCGCCAGTGCATGGTCGCGAGCAGTTTGCCAGTCACCACGCTGCACGCTTTCCTCCATCAGCCTCATATGCCTTTCGGCGCTTTCGTCGGCGTGGCGCGAGGGACGTCTAAGAAGTTCCTTTGCCCGCTCGAGAACCTTCTGCAGCCGCTTGCCGACGGCGCCTTGCGGGCGCAGATCGGCGGTTTTTGCCTTCTGAAGGATGGTTCGTCTGTTCTGCACGGCGATGTTCTATCGTCCTCGGGGAGCGTCGGAAAGCGTCGTCAGGATCGACGAGAGCCGCCGGCCGGCCTCGTCGAGCACCAGCGACCAAGGGCGTCCCTCCTTGCGAATGACAATGCCCTTCGGATACCAGGGTGTCCGGTCGCCGGTCACCGGCCATGCCGTCTGAAAATTATCGTCGATGAGGAAAACAGTCGGCACGCCAATGGCTCCGGCAAGATGGGCCGCCGTATTGCTGATCGTCACGACAGCATCGAGTGCGGCGACCTGTGCGGCGAAACGGTCCATGTCGACCATTTGGTCGACGCTGTCGTCAAAGATCAGACGCGCGTCGTTGCCGTTGCGAAGGCGCCGCAACGCCGGCTTGATCTGTCCGTACTGGAGCGAAACGAATGTCGCTTGTGTCTGGGCGATGAACCGTGCCCATTCAGGAAAATCAGGCACGTCCTTGGTGTGGGACTTGCTGCCCCAGGAGAGACCGACCAGCGGCAGATCCGTCATCGAGCGATAGCGCTTGCGGAATGCCTCGACGAGTTCAGGATCTGCCCGCAGCGGTACGAAGTCGGCAGCAAGCTTTTCGGCGTCGCGTCCGAACACCCAGGCGAGATCTTCGAAAGTCGCGTGTTTGTCGCCGACCACATCCCGCTGCGCCGGGACCACGGTCGCCTTCGGGAACGTTCGCTGCAGAATTGATACCAGGCGCGGCTCGACCCGAATTGTTGCGCTTTGGGCATAGGCAGCGGCAGCGCCGGCCAGTCGCGCGTGGCGGATAACCCGGCCAAGGCTGCGCGGGTCATCCTCCACAAGATCGATCAGCAGTGTATCCGATCCGAGATTCTCGCCGGTCCACTCGTTGGCGCTCTTCCCTTTCCGCAGCCGGCGAGCGGAAAGCCGAAGCTCAGCTGCCCGCGCAAAGTTGCCAAGGCGTTCGAACGCCTGGCCCGCCTTCTGCATCAGCTCCGGGTCGCGATTATGATCGGCCGTGACAGCCATCTCATTGGTACCTGCTTCAAGGCCTTTCCAGTCCCTGCGCACGATCAGGGCCTCAACCTTGGCCTGCAGCTCAAGAATGGAACGAGGCTGCTTGGGACCGGAAAACAACCTGCGCACCGCCTTTTTGTACCGGCGCACCTGAAGGCCCAGTCCACCAATCACATACCGGACATAGGAACCGTGATAAAAGCTGGTCATCGGCCGTCAGCGCAATACGCTCTGCCGCAGCTTTTTGCCGCTTTCGACCATCGGATCGGGCGTCTCCAGGTGGAATATCGAACGATATATCTCGCTGTGCTTGGCAAGCTGGTCATGCGTTCCAGCATCGACGAGCTGTCCGGCGTCAAACACGAGAATACGATCGGCCGCCTTGATTGTAGACAGCCTGTGCGCAATGCAGATCACCGTGCGCTGAAATGTGTTGTCGAAGGCTGCCTCCATAACCGCCCGTTCGTTTTCACCGTCAAGCGCGGATGTCGCTTCGTCATAGACGATTACCGCAGCATTCTTGAGCAGGGCGCGCGCGATGGCAACGCGTTGTTTCTGGCCGCCGGACAGGTTGGTGCCGCTTGGCCCGACAAGCGTGTCGAGCCCGTTTTCGAGCGCCGAAGCAAAGCTGGTGACCCGGGCGAGGTTCGCAGCAGACTCGATTTCCTGATCCGTGGCATTCGGGCGGCCGTCGCGAATGTTGTCGCGGATCGAGCCTTCGAACAGGAAGACGTCCTGGGATACCAGTGCGATGTTATCGCGAACGTCGGCCAGGCTGATCTTCGAAATGTCCTTTCCGTCGATCAGGATCCTGCCCTTGTCCGGCTCCATCAGGCGCAGGATCAGATTGACGATGGTGGTCTTGCCGGCGCCGGAGCGGCCGACGATCGCCAGCTTCTCACGAGGTCGCACGTCGAAGGAAACACCCTCGAGCGCGGGGCTGTTGCCGTCATAGGAAAAGGCCACATCTTCAAAGCGGATACCACCATCGACGTCGGTCAGACGCTCGCCCGCAATCGCGAGTCGCCGTTGCTCGGGCGTGTCGATCAAATCATACATCTGCTCGACGGCGACCATTTGCTTCTGGATGTCGACATTGACCCGGGCCAACCGCTTGGCAGGCTCATAGGCAAGCAGGAACGCGGTAATGAAGGCCATGAATTCGCCGGGCGTCTTGCCGTTGCCGAGGGTCTGCCAGCTGGCGTACATAACGAAAAGCCCGATGATCACGCCGCCGCCGGTCTCCATCAATGGGCTCATCAATGCTGACGTCCGGTTGATCTGGATGCCACGTCTTTCCATCTTGCGGACGGCCTTTGCAAAGCTGGCAACGGCCTTGTCCTCGAGCTGGAAGGACTTGATGGTGCGGATGCCTTCGACGGCTTCCGTGCCGATCGACTGGACTTGTGCCGCCAATTCCGTCTCGCCCCTCGCCAGCGCCTTGAGCTTCCTTGTTATCGCGCCGACTGACAGGAACAGCATCGGCAGAACCGCCACGGATATCAGCGACATCACCGGGTCCTGCTTGACCATGACGCTGGCCAAGGCAATCAGGGTCAGCAGATCAGAGACGGCGCTGCTCGTGAGGGTGAGAATAACGGTCGCCCCGGCGCGCGCGTTGAACATGATTTTGGAGATGAATTTTGCCGGATGCTGGTTCGCGAAACGGCTGATGTCGAAATACACCATTCGGGAAAATTGCCGGTTTTGCAGGTCCGAAACGATAGCCCGGCGAATCTTTCCCGTCGTGATGGTCTGGCAGTAGGCAGCTATGCCCTTGACCAAGAAAATGCCGATGATGACGGCGCTGATACCCGATACAGCGGCGGCGTCTCGCTCGACATAGATGGTGTTGATCATGACTTTCATGATCCAGGCCGCCGCGCCGGTCGCCGCAGCAGCGGCGATCGAGCACAGCAAACCTGTCACATACAGCATCTTGTGCGGCGGCAGATTTTCGCCAATCAGACGCTTGATCAGCGGATATGCTGGGGCCGTTGACACTCGTTTCTTTGTAATCATCTCGTCGCCGCCCGTTGCGATCCCGTCCGGTCTTCGCGTTATCTTGAAGCGCGAGACGGTTTCGATCACCTGTCTGTGGCTTCGTTCCCGACCGCAGTCAATGCCGAACCGGATCCTTGCACGTCATCGGCCTATGACCGTCGGTTCCTCGCATGCGAGCATAGCGGACCCCAGCCACGCGGCTCTTGCGCCATTCGTCGTCGGCCGCGCTATGCCTGGTCAGTGTTTCGCGAGGACCATGAGATGGCTTCCAAGAGGCGATGTGTGATTGCTTTTGATTGAAAAGCCCACATCCGAAAGCACCGCGATCATCTCCTTATCCTTGCCAGGAGGGACGCGGGCAACGATCGTTTGAGCACGCCCGGCGATATCGCACAGCACGCGTCGCGCCTTGTCCGCGCCGAGGCTCCACTGCATGTGATGGTAGACCGCCAGCAGCATGACGATGTCGTACTGCGGTTGGAGAACATTTTGCAGCTTCCGGCTGCCAAGATCGAGACAATCGAACCGGCTTTGGACCGGACAACCCAGGAAGATCATCCTGGCCGTCTCGATATGCGGCTTGAGAATGTCGATCCCATGGATCGAACTCGGTCCTAGCTTGGATATCTCATAGGCGACAACACCCATGTTGCAGCCAACATCGAGAATGGATTTCCCGGCGTAGTCGACCTCTGCTGAGAATAGGCCGTCCAGTCGGTCGTCCCACGTTCCCTTGAATCTCTTTTGCTTATTTGACCACCACAAATCATTGTTCTCCAAAAACGGCGCCGGACTGGTTACCTTGACGGAGGGGGACTGTGCGCCCGGCCTAACTCGGTCCAGTTGCTGGCGCGCAAACGACACTGTCCTGAGCGTCCTGTAAACGCAACCGCGGGAGAAAGGAACTCCTGATCACAGCATCCTGCGAAGACGTTTCGGTAAGTTGACGAACACCCGGCCCGACAAATCGACATACTGGTTGGAAATGGCAACGTCGCTTGGTGCCCCCTACCCGTGCCTGCCCTCGAGTTCCTGAAACGCACGATAGCCCGGGCCGGCACACGCAGGGACATAAGTAATGCCCCGTAGGCAAGGCAAGCCCATATTTGTTCTTGCTTTGTGCCGGCAGCTATGCTACTAATTTGCCTATGGTGCTGATTTGCACCAACGACCGTCTTGCCGCGACATGCGGTTTTTCAGCCAGGCTCGATCAAAGCTCGCCCGCATCGCGGGGCCTTCGGCGAATCACGGCCGAGTGCCAGCCTTTTCGGCAGCTTCCGAGAATGGAAATCGGAAAAGCAGGTTCCGGTTCTCGTCGCAGATTTCGAAGGAAAGACCTGTCAGGACCGGGCTGCCGCTGAGCAGACCCTCGGCCAGGATTTCCTTGGCCGAAGCCATGGCGTTGTCCTGGGCGGCAGACAGGCCATCCAGCTCCTGCCCCTCGAAATCTTCCGTCAAGCGGCCGTCATTGTTTCGGAAATGAAAAAAATATCTCGGCATGCCTGCTCCGGTTGGTTGGTTTATCTAGTCGCAAGCGGTCTCAGGAACAGCGTCGGATTTGTGCACGACAGCACCGTGCGATTTTGGCGTTGGGATTCATGGCGTTTAGGCCTTCATGCGTCAGGTCGATCGAACAGTACCCCCAGCCCGTGTTCGAACGCACATGCCGCAATCATGTCGTCCAGGGCTTTTCCGGAGGCCGGGCAATTCGGCATGACGGCCCTGATCGCGATCTCAGCCGCTGCGGTGGAAACCGCATCGTGGCGCCTCTTGCTGGTCTCCATGTACTGCTCGAGCAGAATTTTCAGGCGCCGCGCGGCAATCTCGTCAACGACCATCGTTCTCCCTCGATTCGGCACAATGTCCGTCTTCCGGGTCTGTCCTCCGGATGAAGGTCCGCTGCCATCGGGTAGCAGCGGACCACTCGGCTGGGTGAGCCAATGACCCGAGGCGGGGGTGTCTCGGACCGCCACCACAATAGCTTCGGCAGGCCACTCGTTCCACAGAACGCTGTCGTTGGTAATTTTCGTACACTGAGCATTGCCGCAGACAGTCTGCGACCGTGGGATTTTTGCGCTATGCCCGTAGCCTGATAACCGGATCAGCTTCGGCTTCGATCGACATAGCTGTAGATGCCCGCGCCGATCGCGACCGCTCCTACAGTGATCAGAATCGATGGCACCCCCATCGACGTGGCGACGATCCCCCAGACAATGGCGACGGCAATTGCGCCGGCCGTTCCCAGCACCAGTCTAAGCCGTTTCGACATTATCCATTCCCCCAAAAGTGCATCTTTGGCCTTTTCCGGTCGAAATACCGCAATGCGGCACCATTGTCTGCGTTTCGTCCAACTTTTTATGCCGCCCCTGAGCCCCGACCGCTGAGGCGTAAGCGATCCGTATGCGGCCTTGTCGCAAACATCCACTCGACAACGAGGAAGCTTGGGCGCGAGCCCGAGAAGCGAGGCGTCAGAAAGCGAGGTATCTATGCAAAATTTTCGGAATTTACTCCGGTTCACGATCACGGCCATGGCGGCCACGACAACCGCACTAGTCATCACGGGCCTTACCCCCGAGACAACCGAAGCGACGTTGATTTGCCATGGGTTGGTCTGCCAGAAGGCGAGCAATGAAGGCAGTGCCTTCGGCGCCAAATATCAGCGCAAATGCACCTGCGAAAATGTAAGCGAGGGCGCTAACAATCATCCCTCCCCGCACAATGTCAACAAGGGGCCCATCGGCGGCTCAAGCAGCAGAGCGGATCGAGCGGCGCCAGCGGCTCAAGCGGTACTACCAGTTCGAGCGGCAGCAGCGGTTCGAGCGGCAGCAGCGGATCCAGTGGCGGCAACGACGGAACAAGCAGCGGCGGGTCTAACGGCAGCGGCGGAGTGTAGCGGCTGCTCAAGCGGCTCCGGTGGCGGCGCCACTCGAGTTGAACCGTGGCGGCGACCACGCGGCCGGCAACGACGATCGATCCTCACGACAACGGGAGTAGTAGTATGACGCTCCGACCGAAATCGGCGACCGCGCCCCTCACCGGCCTTGCAGGATTGCTTGGTCTTGCGCTCACCGTCGCGATGCTCGCCGACAGAAGCTGGCCTGTGCATTTGCAGGCCATGACTGTCATTGCAGCTACTACTGCAGCAATGATCGCGGTCGACACGGCTTATTTCCAGACGTTTCGAAGGCGTTCAACGGGATTGCAGGCGAAGCCGATGCGAGCGCTTGAAGTCGAGCGTGTCGTGCGCAAGCTCATCGGCTTCATCGTTACGCTCACGACCATTGCCGCAGTCTACTGGATAGTGCCGGAATACCGGCGTGAGTTTTACGCCCCCTACTGGGCAGCGCTCTACGACACCTTGCCGGCGCTGCTCGTCGGTCGCCGATCGGGCGCTCCGGCTGAATGCCACCCTTGCTCGGACCATCTGCGGCAGTCGGCGCTATCGCCTCAAGGCGTGATCGCGATGCCGATCCTCGCCGCTCATCGGCAATGGCCGATCGCCCTCGAGCAGGCGGGTGATCCGGGCGAAGCCGGCAAAAGCCTTTCTCGCTTCCTCGGCCGACATCCGGCCGGCCATGGCCGCAGCGCAGCAATTCACGGCGCACTGGTAAACCGGCCCGCGCCGCCCCGCCGGCCATTTTCGCAAGAATGCCATTGCTTCGGCAACGCTGTCGATCTCCTCCACAGGCTGTCCCTGTCCGCGCAAAACCCGCACGGGCGAAAAGAATTGCAAGCGGTCCATCATTTCCTCCCCGTCGACCGGATGCGTGCGATCGAACCCCACTAAACTCGCGAACCCGACTTTGGTTCCCGGCAAAAGAGGGCTTGGCCTGAAAAATGTTGGCTGCACGAGACGAGCAGCGGTGGACGCGCCCGGCAGCTCCAATTGGGTGACATCTTGCCCCAATTGGGTGACATCTTGCCATTGTACGGGAACGTTAGCGCGGCTGATGCATTTCGATGCCACGAGCAGTCTTTTTGAGGGAAATGCCAAAACATGAGAATAGCCCATGTGGCGCCGCTCCATGAATCCGTGCCACCCCGGTTCTATGGAGGGACGGAGCGCATCGTCTCCTATCTGACCGAAGGATTGGTCGAGCTTGGCCATGACGTGACCCTGTTCGCCAGTGGCGATACCAAGACGTCGGCGAAATTGGTGGCGTGTCGCGAGCGCGCGCTCCGTCTCGATCCGCGCCCGCACAAATCCGAAACCGCGGCGCATCTCTCGATGCTCGCCGAGGTGAGGAGCCGTGCGCAACAGTTCGACATCATCCATTTCCATCTCAGCCACTTCCTGCATTTTCCTTTCTTCGAACACATGCCCGACCGGACGGTGACGACACCGCATGGCAGGCTCGACTATGTCGACCTAGCCCCGGCCTACGAACATTTTCCGCGCTTTCCGATGATCTCCATTTCCCGCAGCCAGAGAACCGGGCTACCCAGGGCCAATTGGCTGGCGACCATCCATCACGGGCTGCCGATCAATATGTACGAGCCGACTTTCGAGACGAATGCGGACGAGCCGTATCTGGCCTTTCTCGGCCGGCTGTCGCGCGACAAGCGCCCGGAGCGTGCCATTGAGATCGCCTTGCGCTCCGGGCTGAAACTGAAGCTTGCAGCAAAGATCGGCGACGACGACCGCCCTTTTTTCCACGACACGGTCGAGCCGCTGATCGACGGCGACCGTGTCGACTATATCGGCGAGATCGAAGAGGACAGAAAAGCGGAATTCCTCGGCAAGGCGGCCGGCCTGCTGTTTCCGATCGATTGGCCGGAGCCGTTCGGTCTTGCCGCGATAGAGGCTATGGCCTGTGGCACGCCGGTAATCGCCTGGAAATGCGGTGCCCTGCCGGAGATCATCGACTACGGCGTGACCGGTTTCCTTGTCGATACGGTCGATGCCGCAGTCACCTCGATACCGGAATTGCTGCGCCTCGACAGGCGACAGGTGAGAGCCGTGTTCGAAAACCGTTTTTCTGCCACGAGAATGGCCCACGACTATGTGGCTGCCTATGCGCGCCTGATCGGTACTCCCGGTGAAGCGAGAGCGTCCTGATCGGCGTCATTGTGGACGTTGGAACGAAACGACAGAGCTTGTGACGTATGAATCAACTCGACGAGCGTAAGCTTGATCCCGCCGTAGCCCTTGCCTCCCTCGACGAGGTTGCGCCCCGGGAGCCGCACCGGCTGTTCGCCCTCAAGCAAGCCGACTGCTTCGCGGTGGCCGACGCCTATGGCGACATCCGCGGCGCCGGCGATGGCTTTTTCCGAGACGACACGCGTGTGCTTTCGGAATTCCGGCTGACGGTCGGTGGCCGGCAAATGTCGTTGCTCGGCGCCTCGCTCAGCCAGGACAATGTGCTTTTCACCTCGAACCTGACCAATCTGCCGATCCAGAGTGTCGGTGGTCGCGACATTCCGCAGGGCGCGATCCACATAGAACGCGTCAGGCTGCTTTGGCAGGACCGGCTGTTCGAGCGCATCACCCTTTCCAACTACAGCCAGGAATCGTCGGCCATTCGGGTTTCCTTGCATTTCGCAGCAGATTTCCGCGACATGTTCGAGGTGCGCGGTTCGACCCGGCTCAAGCGCGGAATAGCCCACGCCGCCGAGACCAGTCCGACATCCGTGGTGCTTCGATATGACGGGCTGGACCAGCTCGTGCGCCTGTCGGCGATCTCGTTCTCGCAGGCGCCGGACAATTTGACCGCCAGCCGCGCGGATTTCCTGGTTGCGGTGACGAAGCGCAGCAGCGAGGTCCTCTATATCGAGGTCGGCCCGGAAGTGGCGGAGACACCCGACCGCGACCGTTTTCGGGCTGCTGCCGCCCGCGCTCGCTTCGGCATGCGCGCCAAACGCCGCCACGGCGCGACGGTGCACAGCTCCGGCCGCGTCTTCAACGACTGGATCGAACGCGCGCGCGCGGACGTGGCGTTGCTGACCACCGAGCTTTCAACCGGACCTTACCCCTATGCCGGCATACCCTGGTTCTCGACGGCATTTGGCCGTGACGGGGTGATTTCCGCACTGCAGATGCTGTGGTTGAATCCTGGGCTGGCGCGCGGCGTACTCGCCTTTCTCGCCCAGCATCAGGCGACCGAAACGTCGCCGTTCAGCGATTCGCAGCCGGGCAAGATCATGCACGAGACCCGCAAGGGCGAGATGGCGGCACTGCGGGAGCTCCCGTTCGGCCGCTATTACGGCGGCGTCGATACCACGCCGCTCTACATTCATCTCGCTTGCGCCTATGCGGATCGTACCGGCGACATGGCGTTCGTCGACAGCCTGTGGCCATCGCTCTGTGCAGCGGCCGAATGGACGGAGGAGACAAGCCGCGCGACCGGCTTCGTTACCTACCAGCGCGGCGCCGAGACCGGCCTTGCCAACCAGGGCTGGAAGGACAGTTTCGATTCCGTCTTCCATGCCGATGGCCGCATGCCCAAGGGGCCGATCGCCCTGGTCGAGGTGCAAGGCTACGTCTTTGCCGCGTTCCGTGGGCTGGCGGCGCTCGCCCGCCGCCGCGGCGAGGACGACAAGGCCGATCATTGGGAGGAACGCGCCGAAACCATGCGCGCCGCGGTGGAACGCCATTTCTGGATGGACGATCTCAATTTCTATGCACTGGCGATCGATGGTGCAGGCGAGCTCTGCAAGGTACGGACGTCGAATGCCGGCCATCTTCTCTTTGTCGGGCTGCCCGAGCCGGAACGGGCGCAGATGGTCGCCGATCAGCTGCTCTCTGCGTCGTTCCACTCTGGTTGGGGAGTGAGGACGCTGGCCGACGATGCGATATTCTTCAATCCGATGTCCTACCACAATGGTTCGATCTGGCCGCACGACACCGCCATGTGCGGTGCCGGCCTGGCACGTTATGGCGTGCGCGACAGCGTAGTCAGGCTGATGAGCGGCACGTTCGAATCGGCTGTCCATTTCAACATGCGGCTGCCGGAACTGTTCTGCGGCTTTACCCGGTCGCCGGGCGAAGCGCCCATCGCCTATCCCGTCGCGTGCCTGCCGCAGGCCTGGTCGGCGGGATCGGCCTTCATGCTGATGCAGGCCTGCCTTGGGCTCGAAATCGACGGCTGGAACAGCGAAATCCGGGTCACCCGCCCAAGGCTGCCGATCGGCATCGACACGCTGACATTGCGGCATCTAGGTGTCGGCTCGACAGTGGTCGACCTCACATTCCAGCGTGTCGGCGACCGGGTCGTCGCCTTTCTCGCCGATCGGTATGAGGGGATGGTGCCGCTCATCGTGCGCACTTGATGCCGCCGCACTGCGGCGCGTCGAAAATGACGCGCGGCATTGCAATCGTCCGGAACCGATAGCCTCTTTGTGCGTTGCAAAAATGGGCGGCGCGGGAACGCTGCAGTTGTTATACGGCGGCGAACCAGAAAACAAATAAAAAAACGGCTATCGGCCGGCCGGAGGCGAGATCACATTCCATGTCAGATTATACTGTAAACCTGCTCTGGGTTTTGCTGATTGCAAGTTTTGGCTTTTCCGCTTTTGCCATTCTCCTGTCGATATCCCGCCAGCGTCGCGGCCGCGCAACGGCGGCCGCATACACGCCGAGCGAGGATGTCGCGTCGGAAGCGGCACGCAAGGTGCTGCGCGAGTTCGAAAAGAACGGCCAATCGGCCGATGCGGCACTGGTCACATGGTCGCCCGACACTTTGCGCAAGATCCTGGCCGACGACCTGCCGGACGCACAGGTCATCGTGGTGTCCAACCGCGAACCCTACATCCACAACATCAAGGATGACGGGGTCCAACTTTTGGTGCCGGCCAGCGGGCTGGTTTCGGCACTCGAGCCCATCACCCGCGCCTGTGCCGGCACCTGGATCGCCTTTGGCGGCGGCACGGCAGACCGCCTCACCGTCGACAAGGACGACCGGGTGCAGGTGCCGCCAGGCAATCCGTCCTATACGCTGCGCAGGGTCTGGCTGACGGAGGAGGAATATCAGGGCTATTATCTGGGCTTCGCTAATGAGGGCCTATGGCCGCTTTGCCATATCGCCTTCACCCGCCCCGTGTTTCGCGCCTCGGACTGGGACGCCTACGAGGCCGTCAACCGCAAATTCGCCGATACGGTGGTTGCCGAAGCCCGCAACGAACGGCCGATCGTGCTGGTGCAGGACTACCATTTTGCGCTGCTGCCACGCATGATTCGCCAGCGCCTGCCGGACGCGATAGTCATCACCTTCTGGCACATCCCTTGGCCCAATTCGGAAGTGTTCAGCATCTGTCCGTGGCGTGAGCGGATCCTGGAAGGACTGCTCGGCAGTTCGATCATCGGCTTTCATACCCAATTCCATGCCAACAACTTCACCGAAAGTGTCGACCGCTTTCTGGAGAGCCGGATCGAACGGGCAGACGCGGCAATCTCCTATGGTGGGCAAACCACATTGGTCCACGCCTATCCCATTTCCATAGAATGGCCGGCCCAATTGCTGGCAAAACTGCCGTCTGTGGAGGAGTGCCGCGCCAGCGTGCGCGACAGATTCGGCCTGTCTGCGGATACCAAACTATGCGTTGGCGTCGAGCGCCTCGACTACACGAAAGGCATTCTCGATCGCTTCCATGCCTTGGACGAATTGTTCACGAGATATCCCGAATGGATAGGCAAGGTGGTTTTCCTGCAGATCGCCGCGCCGAGCCGGGGGACATTGCCCGCCTACCAGCAACTCCACGACGAATGCCGCCGCTGTGCCGAGGAGCTCAACCGGCGCTATGGCAGCGAGACATACAGCCCTATCCTGATGGTCGCCGAACATCATCGGCAGGAGCAGGTCTACGAGGTCTATCGCGCCGCCGACATCTGTATGGTCACCAGTCTGCATGACGGCATGAACCTTGTCGCCAAGGAATTCGTCGCAGCGCGCGACGACGAACAGGGCGTGCTTTTGCTCAGCACCTTCGCCGGTGCCTCGCGCGAACTGCTGGAAGCGCTGATCGTCAACCCCTACGATGCGGCCATGATGAGCGAGGCGCTGTTGCAGGCGCTGACGATGACGCCGGAAGAGCAGCGCGAACGTTTGCGGCCGATGCGCGAGATGGTCCGCGACAACAATGTCTACCGCTGGGCCGGCAGTATGCTGCTGGACGCCGCGCGCCTGCGCAAACGCGGCGATCTCGACAGGGTGACCGGAACCGGCGAGCGCCCGCCATCGAACACCAACAACGTCATCTCGATGTTCGAGCGGGCTCGGAAGGCAGCGTCGTGAAAAGCTTTGAACAACCGCCGGCGTTGAACCTGTCGGAAGGGCAATGGGCGCTCTTCCTCGACATCGACGGAACCCTGCTGGAACACGCTGCCCATCCCGACGCGGTGTTCGTCGGCGAGGAATTGCGCAATCTGCTCGAACGCATCGAGCGGCGGCTGGATGGTGCGGTCGCCTTCATCACCGGCCGGTCGATTCCCGCCGTGGACAAGCTGTTCCATCCGCTGAAGCTGCGGATCGCCGGACTGTATGGGCTGGAGCACCGGCTGACGCCGAGCGGTCCGATCGATGCCGCCGACGCGCCGGCCGACATCGCCGCCCTTGCGGACGAGATCGAGGCCGAATTGGGCAGCGGCAAGGTCTATGTCGAGCGCAAGGGGCCGGTCCTTGCCGTTCATACAAGAGCAGCACCGCAACTGCTTGCACCCGCAATCCAGCTCGTCGAACAGGCATTGGCCCGGCTTCCGAAGGGTTATCGGGTGCTTCCGGGAAACGCCGGCGTCGAGCTCATGCCTTTGGAAGCCGTCAAAGGTGCTGCCATCCGGCGTTTCATGGACATTCCGCCCTTTGTCGGCCGGCGGCCGATATTCCTCGGAGACGATACGTCGGACGAACACGGTTTCGAGGCGATCAATGAAATTGGCGGCATCTCCATCCGCGTGAAGCCGAACGGACCGACGGCCGCAAACTATGCCCTCGACGACGTGACCGGCGCAATAGCCTGGCTCGAGGCCAGTTTCGAGACGTCGGCGGTGGCCTGATCGCGCCGTGGCCCGGTTCAGCTGATCTTCCCGTCCACCATGTGAATGCGGCGATCCATGCGTGCGGCCATGTCGAGGTCATGCGTGACTGCCACGACCGTCTTGCCGCGTTCGCGCACCAAATTCTGCAGGATTGTGAACACCTGCTCCGAGCTCTTGCTGTCGAGGCTCCCCGTCGGCTCGTCTGCCAGGATAAGCGGCGGGTCGTTGGCGAGCGAGCGTGCCACCGCGACGCGCTGACGCTGGCCTCCCGAAAGCTGGTCCGGCCGCTTTTCGAGATGTTCGCCGAGCCCCAGCGATGACAGCAACTCGCCAGCCCGTTCGCGCATCACGGGTCGGGCCAGCCGACCAAGCTTGCGCATTGGAATTTCTACATTTTCGCGCGCCGTGAATTCCGGCAGAAGGAAATGAAACTGGAAGACGAAGCCCAGCGTCGAAAGCCGTGTCTGCGCCCGCTCCCTTTCATTCATAGGCTCGCTATCGCGTCCGCCTATCCTCAAGGTCCCGCCTGTCGGCCGGTCGAGCAGCCCAAGCAGATAGAGCAGCGAGGACTTGCCGGAGCCGGAGGGACCGGTGACGGCGACGAATTCGTTGTCGTTGATCGTGAGCGTGATGTCCTTGACCAGCGTAACGGGGACCGTCTCTGGCAAGATGCGGGTCAGTCTCTCGGTCTCGATGAGTGCGCTCATGTCGCGCCTCTTATTATGTCGACCGGATTCAGGCGCGCTGCACGGCGCGCCGGCAGGTAGCCAGCCACCGCCGCCGAGCCCAGTGCGAAGGCCGAGGCGATGATATAGTGGGTCAGGCTCCAGGCTATCGGCAGCCGGGTCATCTCCTGGCCAGTCGCGGCGATCTCGAAACGCACCAGCGACAGTGCATAGGTCATGGAGAAGCCAAGCACCCCGCCGAGCACAGAGCCGGCAGCGCCGATCGCCACGCCTTCCAGCAAAAAGAGCCGGCGCATGTCGGACTCCGGGAAGCCAAGCGACTTCATGATGGCGATGTCGCGCGCCTTCTCGTGCGTGATGGTGGAGATGATGTTGTAGATGCCGAAGCCAGCAACCAGCATGATCGCGCCGACGACGGTGTACATGATGACGTTGCGCACGACGAGCGCTTCAAGGATCGATTCATTCGCCTCCTGCCACGCCACGGCCTTGTAGCCCAGTTCGGCCTCGGCTCGATGCGCCACCGCCGCAGCGCGGTTGGGGTCGTCGAGCTTGATGCGGATCTCGTTGATGGCATTCGGACGCGCGGAGAGGATTTGCGCGTTCTTCAAAAGCACATAAGCTTCGCCTTCGTCGCGCGCGGTAGTGCCGGTGTGGAAAAAGTCCGGCGATCTTGAAATTGCGCGTCAGCCCTTCGGAGGAAACCGCCGTTATCGTGTCGCCGAACCCGGCGCCGAGCCGGTTCGCCATCGTGTCGCCGATGAGCACGTTGTTGCCGCCCGCGGCAAGTGCCGAAAAGCTGCCTTCGACGAACTCTCCGACGATCGGTGAAACGCCGGTCTCGCGCTGCGGATCGACCCCGATGATAGCTGCGCCCACTTCGCGGCTGGAATAGCGGATCACGCCCTGCGTCTTTAGGCTTGCTGCGAACCGGCCGGGAATCCAGCTCTCCAGCCAGGAGGTCGCGGCGGTCGGGTTGATGATGCCGCGCCGATCGTCGCGTGGCCGGAGCCCCGAGATGGCGGCGGTCTCGAAGTAGTCCTCGGCCGGCTGCCGGCGGGCGGTGCGCTGCTCGTCGGTGATGTCGACATGCGGCATCGTGTCGACGAGCTGCCTGACGAAATCGTCCTGCCCGCCCTGCATCAGCGCCGCCATCGCAATTGAGAAGCCGACACCCACCGCGACGCCGACTATGGCGACCAGCGTCTGGCGGCCGCGGCCGGCGATATGCGTTACGGCAATGTCGACGATCAGCGCCATCGTTGCCTATCTCTCCTGCGCGGCGGCGATGTTCACGCGCGCACCGTCGCCGAGGTCAGCGGGATAGGGCGAGATGACGCGAGCCTTCTCATCGACACTAGAGATAACTTCGACGCCATTGGTGCCGCGAATGCCCGTTCGGATTTCACGCCGCCAGGCCTTGTCGCCTTCGACTACGAACACCTTGTTCCCATCCACCGCAACCGACGGGATCAACAGCGCATTTTTCGAAACGCGGATGACGATGTTCACGTCGGTCGACATGCCTATACGAAGCGCCGTATTGTCCGGCAGGCGGAAGCGGACGCGATAGGTCTTCGTCACCGGATCGCCCTTGGGCGTGATGCTGTCGACCACCGCTTCCAGATTCTGCCGAGGGAACGCATCGGATTTAAGCAGCGCGCGCTGGCCGATCTCGACCCGTGGAATGTCCTCCTCGTTGACCTCGGCGACCACCAGGAGCGGCTTCGGCTCGCCGACCCAGAACAACACGGCGCCGAGTTCGGCGATCTCACCGACCTCGCCGTCCTGCCTGAGCACGATACCGGCGCTCGGCGCTCGTAAGACGTAGGTGTCGAGCCGCGCTTTCTGTCCGGCAACCAGCGCTTCGATCTGGCCAAGCTCGCTTTGCGCGCGATCGAGCGCCTGCTGGCTTGCCGCACGCCTTTCGGCAAGCACGGTCAGCCTCCGGAGCTCTTCCTGGGCAAGTGCTTGACGCGCTTCGATCTCGCCAAGCACGGCCCGGGCCTCGCTGTCGTCGAGCTTGGCGAGCACATCGCCTTGTGCAACCCTCGACCCCTCGCAATTACACTGCTCGACGATCCTCTCGCGGACAACGGGAGTCACCTTGGCCCAGGTTCGCGGCTCGACTGAGCCACTCGCGTAAACGATCTCCGCCGCGTCGCCGCGTTGTGGCGTCACGATTGAAACCTTGGCCGGCTGCCACACATACCAAGCGCCGAAAGCAGCAGTCGCCGCGACAAGAACGATGCCGACAGTCCAGCGTATCCGTCGCAAGAAGCTCTCCTTCCACCATCGAATGCGAACGTCGGAGCGGTGGCAGACATAGCATTAGACCGACCGTCGGTCTATAAAAGTTGCATAAAGAAACGGTTCGTGCTCCTCTTGCCCCCTGTACTTTGTGAGGTCGATTTTGCCCCGAGTGATAAAGCCCCCGGAGATACGATCCACCGAGCTCCTCGACTGTGCCCAGCGGCTTTTCTTCGAGCATGGCTACGACAACACGACGGTGAACGACATCATCCGCGAGGCCGGCTTGTCGAAGGGTGCGTTCTATCACTATTTCGCGTCGAAGGAGGCCCTGCTGGAGGCGCTCGCCAGACGTCTCGCACGTGACAGCCTTGCCGAGCTGCAACCCCTCCTCGACGATCCGTCACTCGATGGGATTGGCCGGCTCAATGCACTCTTTGCCGGCTCGCGACGGCTGAACGTCGAGCTTGCCCCGCAATTGCGAAAAACGTTCTTCGTCGTGTTCCGGCCCGAGAACCTTGCCCTCTTCCATCGGGTCGACCAGGCGGCCAGGGAACTGGCCGAGCCGATAATCACAAATCTGCTCAGGAAGGGAAGCGAGGAAGGCATTCTCGACGTGCCCGACCCGCAAGCTTTTGCCGAGATGTTCCTGCAACTCCGGCTGACCTTTCGGGACGTGATGCACCGCGCCCTGCTACAGGCCGAACAGGGTAATATCGACGAAGCAGCGCGGCTGCTCGAGGGCCGATTGCGGCTCTACGGCATCGCAATCGACCGGCTTTTGAAGTTGCCCGATGGAACGATAGAAGCCGTGCAGCCCGGTTTTGCCCGGGCTTTTCTCGAAGCCGGACCGTAAACCGCTGACAGCGATGGAGGAGAGTTGATGAGTAGGAAATCGCGCGCTTCGACCGATGCCGTTCTCAAGGAACTGCGCGCCTTCGGCCTCACCTATCCGGGCGCCGAGACAAAGACTCCGTGGCCTGGTCACGACGATCTCGCGGTGAAAGGAAAGACCTTTGCTTATTTGAGCCTTGAAGGCGAACCGTTCAGCATCTCCCTCAAACTCCCCTACAGCGGCGACGAGGCGAGAAAGCTCCACTATGCGTCGCCGACAGAGTATGGCCTTGGCAAGAGCGGATGGGTGACGTTCGAACCAGCACCGGACGAACTGCCACCGATCGGACAACTGAAGTCATGGCTCGATGAGAGTTATCGCGCACAAGCGCCCAAAAAGCTTGCCGCCCTGATCACGCACAAGGTGGACTCGCGAGCTTAGGTCGAGCGATCGGTGTCACCCCACGAATCGTCGGCGCTAGAAGCTCAACGACGCCACGCCGATAAGCGCCTTTTTCATTGAATGTCTTTAAGTCCAAAGCCGGCAAATCGTCTGCTTGCCGGTTCCCCTGCGTCAGGCTTAACCTGCGTGCCATGCGTGGAGGCGCGTGCGGTAACAAGGGGAGGACATAAATATACAAGGCGCATCACCGGACCTGTACAATGAGGATCTCGCACCGGCGAAGGTTCGAAACTGGGGACCGTTCTCGATCTTCAACGTCTGGACGTCGGACGTCCACAGCCTGTGGGGCTACTATCTCGCTGCCAGCCTGTTCCTGTTCTGCGGCGGCTTCGTCAACTTCATCATCGCCATCGGTATCGGTTCGCTGATCATCTATGCGTTGATGAACATGGTCGGCTATGCCGGTATGAAGACCGGGGTGCCCTACCCGGTCCTGGCGCGTGCCTCCTTCGGCATCTGGGGCGCCAACATACCGGCGCTGGTGCGCGCCATCGTCGCCTGCTTCTGGTACGGCGCGCAGACGGCGGCCGCCTCCGGGGCGATCGTAGCCCTGCTGATCCGCTCGCAATGGTTCGCCGACTTCAACCAGAGCACCCATTTCCTCGGCCACTCCGGGCTCGAGGTGATCTGTTTCGTCATCATCTGGGCGCTGCAGCTCCTGATCATCCAGAAAGGCATGGAAACGGTGCGCCGCTTCCAGGATTGGGCCGGACCGGCGGTGTGGGTGATGATGCTGATCCTGGCGATCTATCTTTGCATCAAGGCAGGCACCTTCGCTTTCACCAGCGACATCCCGATGGATGTGCTGCTGGAAAAGACAAAGGACGCGGGCGTGCCGGGCACGCCAGGCTCCTGGACCTCGCTGTTCGCGGTGGCCGCGATCTGGGTGACCTATTTCTCCGCGCTCTATCTCAACTTCTGCGATTTCGCGCGCTACGCCCCGGACAAGGCATCGCTGCGCAAGGGCAACATCTGGGACCTGCCGGTCAATCTTATCCTGTTCTCGCTGGTCGCCGGCGTCACGACGATCGCCGCCTTCGACGTCTATGGCGAGGTGCTGCTGCATCCCGACCAGATTTCGGCGAAATTCGACAGCTGGTTCCTGGCGGCGCTCGCAGCCCTGACCTTTGCGGTGGCGACGCTCGGCATCAATGTGGTGGCGAACTTCGTGTCGCCGGCCTTCGACTTCTCCAATGTCTTTCCACGCCAGATCGACTTCAAGAAGGGCGGCTACATCGCGGCGCTCATCGCGCTGGTGCTCTATCCATTCGCGCCCTGGGAAGGCAGTGCCGCCTCCTTCGTCAACATCATTGGCGCGACGATGGGGCCTATCTTCGGCGTGATGATGGTCGACTATTACCTGATCCGGAAGGGCGAGGTCGACGTCGAGGCGCTCTACAGGGAGAATGGCGAATTCCGCTTTCAGGGCGGCTGGCATGTCAATGCCTTCATCGCCGCCGGTATCGGCGCGGTCTTCTCCTCGATCCTGCCCAACTTCACCAGCCTGCTGCCGTCATGGTGGGGCGTCTATGGCTGGTTCTTCGGCGTGGCAATTGCCGGCGTCATCTATTACGTGCTGCGCACGATGGCACTCGGTGCCGGAGCCAGGATAGCCAAGGCCTGAACGGAGTCGGGGCGGCGCGAGCCGCCCCGTTCATTCTGCGACCATCTTGGCCAGGCGGCGCACGGTGTTCCAGTTGCGCGACGTGCCGACGCCGAGACGTCTGTGGCTCACCGCCGCAAACAGCCGCGAACTCGGCGTCTCGCGGGAAAAGACGATCCAGATGTCGCCGCCGACAATCCGCAGCCTCTCGTCCTTGCCGGCATATGCCTCAAGCGCCGCGGCGGTCTCGGCGGGAACGGGCGCCCGCATCACGCGCACCGCCACCTGGTCCGCGGCCTCGGCCGATTCGGCTGGGAACGGATTGCCGGCCGCCAGCCTTAGCCAGCCGTCGGCGCAGCGCACGATGATGTCGACGTGGCGGCCGAAAGTCTTTGCGAACGCCGCCTCCAGCCGCTGCTCCAACGCCGCAAGTTCTGTTTCTTGCGCCTCGAAGACCAGATTGCCGGTCGCTACCAGCGTGCGCGGGTTGTTCAGACCCAGGCCTTCGGCCATCGCCTTCAGATCGGACATGACGACCCGCCGCCCCTCGCCCAGGACAATGCTGTAGAGCAGCGCGACGTAAGTTTGCATGGGCGGCTAGTCTAGACCAGCCGCGACTGCTCTACCGCCGCCTCGATGAAGCTGGCAAACAGCGGGTGCGGATCGAGCGGCCGGCTTTTCAACTCGGGATGGTACTGCACGCCGATGAACCAGGGGTGGTCGGGATATTCGACCGTTTCCGGTAGCACGCCGTCCGGCGACATGCCGGCAAACACCAGGCCGCAATCCTCGAGCCGCTCCTTGTAGTCGACATTGACCTCGTAGCGGTGGCGATGGCGTTCGGAAATCTGGGTATCGCCATAGATCTCGGCGATCTTCGATCCCTTGGCGAGGTCGGCCTGGTAGGCACCGAGCCGCATGGTACCACCAAGGTCGCCGGTTTCCCTGCGCTTTTCCAGCATGTTGCCCTTCAGCCATTCGGTCATCAAGCCGACGACCGGCTCCTCGGTTGGACCGAACTCGGTCGATGATGCGCGCTCGACGCCGGCCAGCGAACGCGCCGCCTCGATGCAGGCCATCTGCATGCCGAAGCAGATGCCGAAATACGGCACCTTGCGCTCGCGCGCGAACTTCGCCGCCAGGATTTTGCCCTCCGAGCCGCGCTCGCCAAAACCGCCGGGGACGAGAATGCCATGGACCTTCTCCAGCCACGGCGCCGGGTCTTCCTTCTCGAATATCTCGCTTTCGATCCAGTCGAGCTTGACCTTGACCCGGTTGGCGAGGCCGCCATGCGACAGCGCCTCGATCAGCGATTTGTAGGCGTCCTTGAGGCCGGTATATTTGCCGACGACGGCAATGGTCACTTCGCCTTCCGGATTGTGGATGCGGTTGGACACCGCTTGCCACCGTTCCATGCGCGGCTTCGGCGCCGGATCGATGCCGAAGGCCGCCAGCACTTCCGAATCCAGCCCTTCATTGTGATAGGCCATCGGCACGTCGTAGATATGCGGGACGTCGAGCGCCTGGATGACGGCGCTTTCGCGGACATTGCAGAACAGCGACAGCTTTCTGCGCTCTTCCTTGGGGATCGGCCGGTCGGCGCGGACCAGCAGTATGTCGGGTGCAATGCCGATGCCGCGCAACTCCTTGACCGAATGCTGCGTCGGCTTGGTCTTCAGTTCGCCTGCCGTCGGAATGTAAGGCATCAAGGTCAGGTGGACGTAGACGGCGTTGTTGCGCGGCAGGTCGTTGCCGAGCTGGCGGATCGCCTCCAGGAACGGCATCGCTTCGATGTCGCCGACGGTGCCGCCGATCTCGCACAGCACGAAATCGTAGTCGTCATTGCCGTTGAGGACGAAATTCTTGATCTCGTCGGTGACGTGCGGAATGACCTGCACGGTAGCGCCGAGATAGTCGCCGCGCCGCTCGCGCTCGATGATGTTCTTATAGATCCGGCCTGTGGTGATGTTGTCTTGCTGGTTGGCCGAGCGGCCGGTGAAGCGCTCATAATGGCCAAGATCGAGATCGGTCTCGGCCCCGTCATCGGTCACGAAGACTTCGCCGTGCTGATAGGGCGACATCGTGCCGGGATCGACATTGAGATAGGGATCGAGCTTTTTGATGCGTGCGCGATAGCCCCGCGCCTGCAAGAGAGCCCCAAGGGCCGCTGCAGCAATGCCTTTTCCAAGTGAGGAAACCACGCCGCCTGTGATGAATACATATCGCGCCATGGGAGTCATCGCTTAACGCGGCCGAATTGATTCCGCCAGAGAAAAAACCGCCGCGAAGGCTTTTTCCCAAGAAGGCGCTCTGGTCGTTGGCGTATCAAAACAAAAAGGCCGGCGAGGCCGGCCCTTTTGGCACGATCTGTCAAAGCGTCAGATGATGACGACTTTGGTGCCTACTTTCACCCGGCGGTAAAGGTCCATGACGTGCTCGTTGATCATGCGGAAGCAGCCATTGGAGGCGCTGGTTCCGATCGACTGCGGCGCGATGGTGCCGTGAATGCGCAGGTGGGTATCTTTCTTGCCGTCGTAAAGATAGATGGCGCGCGCACCGAGCGGATTGTCGCCGCCGCCGGGCATGCCGTCCTTGTACTGGCCATAGTGCTTGGGTTCGCGCTTTTGCATATCCAGCGTCGGAATCCAGCGCGGCCATTCCTGCTTGTCGCCGACGGCAACCGTACCTTTGAACTGCAGGCCTTCCCGGCCGACCGCGATGGCATAACGGCGGGCGGTTGACGATGATTCGACGAGGTAGAGACGACGGGCGCTGGTATCGATGACGATGGTGCCGGGGTTGTAGCCGGTGAATTCGACCTCCTGCGGCACGAATTCCGCCTTGACCTTGAACTGCCGCCTGGCCTGCTTCCTTTCGAGCGCGGCGTCGAGCGCGCGTGTTTCCGGAAGCAGCGACATCGACGAAGTGGATGTGCCGCCGAACAGTCCCGCGAACAGCCCGACGCTCTGCGGCTTCTGCCCGACCGGTTCGCTGCGCAACTCGCCATTGTTGCCGGTCAGCGCAACGTTCATGGCCTCGGCCGGGATCGGCTCGGCCGACTGGATCGGCGCAATGGGCGTAATCGGTTCGATGATGTTGACGGTCTTCTTCTTGGCCGGCGTGGCGTCAGCCACCTTGGCCGTTGCGAGCGGCTGGCTCTTCTTGGCAAGGAACGCCTGCCGTTCCGCATCGGCTTTGGCTTTCGCCGCCTCGCGCATCGCTAGCTTCCTGGCTTCGAGTGCCTTGGCGCGAGCGGCTTCCTTGTCGGCTGCGATCTTGGCTTCGATCTTGCGGATCTGCGCAAGGTCGTCCGGCGTCGGATCTTTCTTCTTCTTGAGAAGCTTCAATTGCGCTGCATCGCTTTTGGCAGCGACCTTGACGACGTCGGTTGTTGTTGCGGCTTTGTGGGCCGAGTTTGCCGTCGGCATGGCCGCGTAAGCGGGCGCACCTAGGCTGAGCACGGCACAAAGGCCGGCAAAAATGAAGCTGCGAAGCTGCATGGGGAAGATCCGATCGTTCAATGCTTGTTGCCCACGGCGTCGCCCGGCGCCCCCCAAGGACGCCGAGAATGCCGCGTGCAACCTATAATCGATTAGCCGGAAGCGCCTCAAGCGTGAGGCGCAGTCGAATCTTCGTGATCGTGCGGCATTTGCCGCGACTGTGTTCAAACGACAACAGATCGCGGCATAAGTTGCCCTATTACTGGTTGGGGACCTGCGGCGTGGCCGGCGCGGTGGCGCCGTTTGTCGCTGGCGGCGTCGCCGGAGCGGTTGCCGGCGGCGTCGTTGCCGCGCCATTGCCGGACGGCGGGGTCGGCGCCGTGGTGCCCGAAGGCGGCGTCGGCGTCGTGGTTCCAGGCAATTGGTTGAGTACGCCCTTGCCTGCTCCGTCCGAGGTCGCCGGCACGCGATCGAGAATGTCGATCGGCTTCTCGCCATAGCGCGCAACGATCGACAGTGTCAGCGAAGTGACGAAGAAAGCGGCAGCCAGGATCGCCGTCGCCCGCGTCAGCGCATTGGCGGCGCCACGCGCGGTCATGAAGCCCGATCCGCCGCCGATGCCGAGGCCGCCGCCTTCGGAGCGCTGCAGCAGCACCACGCCGACAAGCGCGAGCACGACCATGAGGTGGACGACGATCAGTACGGTTTCCATAATTTACCCTGGCAAGGCCTTGTGCGGCCGCTGATTTGGAGGCGGCTCAATACAATGCTTTGACGGCATTTCCAAGCCCGTGGCCGGAATATGGGAAGCAATGCGTCCTTTGCAACGATTTCGGCGCCGGCCGTCCGCTCAAATGCAGCAAGCAGCCCTTGTATCAAGCGATGTTTCGATAGGCTTCCGCGATGCCGAGGAAGTCCGCCGCCTTTAGGCTGGCGCCGCCGACCAGCGCGCCATCGACATTCCTGACGCCGAGCAACTCGACGGCGTTGGACGGCTTGACCGAGCCGCCGTAGAGAATGCGCATCTTGGCCGCCGTATTGCCGAGCTTCCGTGCCAGTTCTTCGCGGATATGCGCATGTGCCTCGGCGACGTCGGCGGCGGTCGGGGTCAAGCCGGTCCCAATCGCCCATATTGGCTCATAGGCAATGACGGTGTTGGAAGCCGTGGCGTTTGGCGGGACCGAGCCAGCGACCTGGCGCGACAGCACGTCGAGCGTGGCTCCTGCTTCTCGTTCGGCTCTTGTCTCACCAATGCAGATGATGGCCACCAGCCCGGCGCGCCATGCGGCGGAGGCCTTGGCCTGGACCAAGGCATCGTCCTCCTTGCGATCGGCGCGGCATTCGGAATGGCCGACGATGACATGGCTGGCACCTGCATCCTTCAGCATCTCGGCCGAAATGCAGCCGGTATAGGCGCCGCTTTCCTCGGTGTGGCAATCCTCTCCGCCGGCCCGCACCGGCGTGCGCGACAGAATCTCGGCGGCGTGCGCAAGCAAGGTCGCCGGCACGCAGACCACCGCTTCGGTCTCGGCGTCGAGCCCACTCATGAAGCCGTTGCCGATCATCCTGAGCTCGTTGAGCGAGGCGCTAGTGCCGTTCATTTTCCAGTTGCCGGCGACGAGCGGGCGGATTCCAGGCGTCATGGGATTTGTTTCTCCGGGCAATTTCCAGCTGGCCCTCACTATCAAAATCAGGCCACAAAGCAATCGACAGTGGGCAGGAAGGGCGCTATTGCGCTTGTTTCAGACTCGGCGCATGCGAAATGCGCAAAAATCGGAAGTACACATGCTTGGTATGTTGAGAAGCGCGGCGGGGACCTGGGTCGCTAAACTGCTGCTGTCATTGTTGGTGTTGAGCTTCGCCGTCTGGGGCATCTCGGGCCGCCTGATGGGCGGTCTTGCCGGCCATGATGCCGTGATCACGGCCGGAGGCACCAAGGTCTCGATCAACGAATACCGCCTCGCCTACGATCGCCAGCTCAGCGTCATGTCGCAGCAATTCGGCCAGCGCATCAGCCGTGAGCAAGCGACGGCGCTCGGCATCGACAACCAGGTGCTGGCGCAACTCGTGTCGGGCGCCGTCCTCGACGAGCAGGCCCGCAAGCTCGGACTCGGCCTGTCAAAGGACCGGCTCGCCGAACTGACGCGTGAAGACCCGGCGTTCAAAGGGCCTGCCGGAAGCTTCGACAGGAGAACCTTCGAGTACCTGCTTCGGCAGATCGGCATGCGGCCGGAAGACTATTTGAAGAACCGCGCCCAGGTCGCGGTCCGCCAGCAGATCGTCGAGGCGGTTTCGGACGGCCTCAAGGCCCCGGATACATTCTTCAAGGCGGTCGCGCTCTATCGCGGCGAAGATCGCACCATCGACTACCTGACCTTGCCGAAATCGCTGGTCGAACCGATAGAAGCGCCGTCCGACAGCGCGCTTTCGGCCTATTTCGAGGAAAACAAGAAAACCTACGCCGCGCCCGAATACCGCAAGTTCTCCTATGTCAGGCTCGAACCGGAAGACATCATGGATTTGAGCGCGGTGACCGACCAACAGGTCAGCGACGACTACAATAAGAACAAGGCGCGCTACACCACGCCGGAGATGCGCACCATCGAGCAGCTTGTGTTCAAGACACCTGATGCCGCAAAGGCGGCGCTCGATTCGCTCAGGACCGGCGCGACCTTCGACAAGATCGTCGCTGCCGAAGGCAAGACGCCGGCCGACACGCTGCTCGGCACGCTGGCCAAGGACAAGATCGCCGACAAGGCGGTCGCCGATGCTGCCTTCAAACTAAACGTCAATGAGGTCAGCCCGGTCGTACAGGGCGCCTTTGGTCCCGTTCTGCTGCGCGTCACCGAGATCAAGCCCGAAGTGGTGAAGCCGCTGGCCGAAGTGTCCGAGCAGATCCGCAAGGACCTGGCACTGGGCGAGGCAAGCCGCATCTTGCTGGACGTGCACGACAATTACGAGGATACGCGCGCCTCGGGCAGTTCGCTCGCCGAGGCAGCCGCCAAATTGAAGCTGAAGGTCGTCACCATCGATGCCATCGACCGCACCGGCCAACGGCCGGATGGAAGCATCGTCAAAGACCTGCCGGAATCGCCGGCACTCATCAAGGCGGTGTTCGAATCCGAACCCGGAACCGACAATGAAGGCCTCACCACCGCCGATAACGGCTTCGTCTTCTACGACGTGAGCGCGATCACGCCTGCCCGCGACCGCACATTGGACGAAGTCCGCCAGAAGGTCGTGGCCGACTGGACCGCGGCGGAGACCACCAAACGGCTCACCGCAAAAGCACAAGAGCTCGAGAAGCGTCTCAAGGCCGGCGCCACGCTCGAGGTGATCACCGGTGAGCTCAAGCTCGAAAAGCAGACCAAGCGCGGCGTCAAGCGCGATGCTGACGACGTCGATTTCGGCAAGGAAGGGGCCGCCGCGATGTTCGGCGTCGGCGAAGGCGGCACCGGGCTGATCCCCTCACCTACGGGCGACGGACAGATCCTGTTCAAGGTTGCCGAGGTGTTCGAGCCTGCCGGGGCCGATGCCAGCTCAGTACCCGAGGACGCACAGAAGTCCTTCACCTCCGGCATGTCCGACGACCTGCTCGACCAGTTGGTGGCGCAGTTGCAGACGCAATATGACGTCCGCATCGATCAGACGGCCGTAACCCAAGCCCTGGCCAGATGAGCGCGCTGAAGATCCACATCGCCAAGGTCGCCGCCGGCAGCGCTCTTTCTTTCGAGGAGGCGCGCGAGGCCTTCGACATTATCATGTCGGGCGATGCTACCCCCGGCCAGATCGGCGGCTTCTTGATGGCATTGCGCGTGCGCGGTGAGACCGTCAGCGAGATCGCCGGCGCCGTCGCCACCATGCGCGCCAAGATGCTACGTGTCGAAGCCCCCGAGGGCGCCATCGACATTGTCGGCACCGGCGGCGACAATTCGCACAGCGTCAACATTTCGACCGCATCCGCTTTCGTCATCGCCGGCAGCGGCGTGCCCGTCGCCAAGCACGGCAATCGCGGACTGTCCTCGCTGACCGGCGCCGCCGATGTGCTGATCGCATTGGGCGTCAAGATCGACATCCCTCCGGAGACGATCGGCCGCTGCATCCACGAGGCCGGCGTCGGCTTCATGTTCGCGCCGGCGCATCACCCGGCGATGAAGCATGTCGGCCCGACCCGGGTCGAGCTCGGAACCCGCACCATCTTCAACCTGCTGGGCCCGCTTTCCAATCCGGCGAGTGTCAGACGGCAGATGGTCGGCGTGTTCCTGCCCGAATGGATCATGCCCGTGGCAGAAACGTTGAAGGAACTTGGTGCCGACCATGCCTGGATCGTCCATGGCGACGGCTATGACGAGATCACCACCACCGGCGAGACACTTGTCGCCGAACTGGCCGGCGGCGAGATCCGCAGCTTTACGCTGACCCCGGAAGCAGTCGGGCTGACGCGTCACACCAAGGACGAGTTGCGCGGCGGCGACGCCGCCCACAACGCCCAGGCACTGCGCGACATGCTGGGCGGCGCCGCCGGCGCCTTTCGCGATACGGTGCTGATGAATGCCGGCGCCGGGCTGGTGGTGGCCGGCAAAGCGACGACGCTTGCCGACGGCATGGTAACGGCGGCGCAGGCCATCGACAGCGGCCGCGCGCTGAAAGTGCTCGATAGGCTGATCGAGATTTCGAACGGTTAAAACCATGTCCGACATCCTGCGCAAGATCGAGGCTTACAAGCGCGACGAGATCACGGCGGCCAAGGCGCGCGTGCCGCTCGCCGAGATCAAGGCACGGGCGACTGATGCCGACGCGCCGCGCGGCTTTCTTTCCGCCCTTGAAGCAAAGCGCAAATCCGGCAGGTTCGCGCTGATTGCCGAAATCAAGAAGGCTAGCCCATCCAAAGGCCTGATCCGCGCCGATTTCGATCCGCCGACGCTGGCCAGTGCCTATGCGAAGGGCGGTGCCGTCTGCCTTTCGGTGCTGACCGACGCACCCTCCTTCCAAGGCGCGCCCGAATTCCTCACCACTGCGCGCGCTGCCGTCGAGCTGCCTGCATTGCGCAAGGATTTCCTGTTCGACCCCTATCAGGTCTACGAGGCCAGGGCATGGGGCGCCGATGCCATCCTGATCATCATGGCCAGCGTCGACGACGCGTTGGCAAGAGAACTCGAAGCGACAGCGTTCGGGCTCGGCATGGACGCGCTGGTCGAAGTGCATGACGAGGCTGAAATGGAACGCGCGCTGCAGCTGTCGTCGCGGCTGATCGGAATCAACAACCGCAATCTCCGGACCTTCGAAACCAGCCTACAGACCTCGGAGCGGCTGGTAGCGATGGTGCCGGCCGACCGCCATCTGGTCAGCGAGAGCGGTATCTTTTCGCACGACGATTGCCGCCGGCTGGAGCAGAGCGGCATTGCGACTTTCCTGGTCGGCGAGAGCCTGATGCGCCAGCAGGACGTGGCCGCGGCAACGCGCCTGCTGTTGACGGGCAAGGCGCCGGCAGAGGCCGTTTGAGGATGGCGGCCGCCCTCACCCATCTTGGCGCGCAGGGCGAAGCCAACATGGTCGATGTCGGCGACAAGGCTGAGACGGTGCGCACGGCAGTCGCAGAAGGTTTTGTCGCGATGCGGCCCGAGACGCTGGACATGATCCTCGCCGGCGACGCCAAGAAGGGCGACGTGCTGGGCACCGCGCGCATTGCCGGCATCATGGCGGCCAAGAAGACGCATGAACTGATCCCGCTTTGCCATCCGCTGCTGCTGACCAGGATATCTGTCGATATCGAGGCGGACGCCGCGCTGCCCGGCCTGAAGGTGACAGCATTGACCCGCGTCACCGGCAAGACCGGCGTTGAGATGGAGGCTCTGAGTGCCGTCTCGGTCGCTTGCCTGACCATCTACGACATGGCCAAGGCGGTCGACCGCGCCATGGTCATCTCCGGCATCAGGCTGGTTGAAAAGACCGGCGGCAAATCCGGCGACTATAAGGTCACCGGAGATCGGACCACCGGGGCCGGCCGATAATGGCGCTGGTCCCCGTTGCCGAGGCGCTCGAGCGCCTGCTGGATGGCGCAGCAGCGCTGCCGGGTGAACGCGTCGCACTGCTGGATGCCGCAGACCGCGTGTTGGCGGAGCCGGTCGTGGCGCTCCGCACCCAGCCGCCGTTCAATGCCTCCGCCATGGACGGCTATGCCGTGCGGGCCGCCGATATCGCGTCCATACCAGCAAAGCTTTCGGTGGTCGGCATGGCGCCAGCCGGACGCGGCTTTGCCGGGGTGGTGCAGCAAGGGCAAGCCGTACGCATCTTTACCGGCGCGCCGCTTCCCGAAGGCGCCGACACCATCGTCATCCAGGAGAACGTCCGCGACCACGGCGGCGGCAGCGTCGAAGTGACGGAGCCGACGGTGCAGGGGCGCAACATCCGCCGCCTCGGGCTCGATTTCGCCAAGGACGACGTCCTGCTGGGCGAGGGCCGCCTGCTCGATCCGGCGGCCTTGTCGCTGGCGGCATCGGCCAACCACCCCAAGGTCGGCGTGGTCAAGCGGCCGCTGGTCGCCATCATCGCCACCGGCGACGAATTGCTGCCGCCGGGCAGTGAGCTTGGCCCCGACCAGATCATCTCGTCAAACGCCTATGGCGTCGCCGCCGCCGCACAGTCGGTCGGCGCGCGCGCGCTCGATCTCGGCATTGCGCCGGACCGCAAGGAGGCGATCGCTGCGCTGGTGACAAAGGCGGTGAAGGCGGGCGCGAACGTCATCGTCACGCTGGGTGGTGCCTCGGTCGGAGACCACGACCTCGTTCATGACGTGCTGACCGGGGAAGGCATGGCTCTCGATTTCTGGAAGATCGCCATGCGGCCCGGCAAGCCGCTGATGTTCGGGCGGCTGGGCGACATCCGCTGCATCGGCCTGCCCGGCAATCCGGTGGCAAGCCTGGTCTGCACCCAGCTCTTCCTGAAGCCGTTGCTGGCGCAGCTCGGCGGCCGCGCCTTTCAGCAGGATATGCGTCGGGCGCGGCTCGGTACCGCCATGCCGGCCAATGATCTCAGGCAGGATTATGTGCGGGCTGTTGTCAGCACCAACGCCGGCGCGCTCGTGGCGACGCCGTTCGGCATCCAGGACTCCTCGATGCTGAAAATGCTGGCCGATGCCGACGGGCTGATCGTTCGCGCGCCGTTCGCTCCTGCCGCGGCGGCGGGCTCCCCCTGCGACGTGCTGATGCTACGCTGAACCTGCCTCACTCCGAAATCAAGGTCCGGGTCAGCGGATGGTCTGGATCGGCCAAACCGTCGATGATGTTGAAATGATGCCGGTCAGGTTCGACCACCGAGCTGGTCGCGGTACCCAGGCCGATCCAGATGTTGGCCAGCAACGCGCTCTGACGCAGGAATTCGGCGCGCTCGCCGCCGCCGGCCCAGCAGGTCAGGCGGGCCTTGTCCATCGGGCGCAGCAGCACCGGGCTTTCGGCCTGCGCCTCGGCCTCATCGATCGCGATCGTCTCGTTCATGCCGGTGCGCATGATCGGGCGCAAATCATGCACCCCCGAGATCGACACCACGTGACGAACGCGCCGGACCACTTCGGGCGCCAGCGGCGTCGTCGCCGTAACCATCCGGCTAACAAGATGGCCGCCGGCCGAGTGTCCGGTCAGCATCAGCGGCCCTGGGACCATCGCCGCCGCCTTGCCGATCGCCGCGCCGACTTCCTTGACGATGCCGCCAATGCGTATCTGCGGACAGAGCGTGTAGGACGGCATCGCCACCGCATAGCCGCGATCAACAGGGCCAGTGGCAAGATGCGACCAGAAATTTTTGTCGAATGCCATCCAGTAGCCGCCATGAACGAACACCACGAGTCCCTTGGGCTTGATGGCCGGCAGGAAAAGATCGAGCCGGTTGCGTGGGTTGTCGCCATAGGCCATGTCGAGCCGCGCCCTGCCCTCGGTCGAAAGCACGTCGCGGAAAACCCGCGCGGGCTCGATCCAGGCCGCCGGCCAGCGATCGCTGCCGGCTACGTTGGCGCCGTTGGCATAGGCGTTGTCCCAATCGGCAATGTGACGTTCGAACACCCTGCGCCCTCCCTGGCATATGGCCTTGCAACGTAGCCGTGAGCATCGCGCGGCGCGTCGTCGCCAGCCTCACGATTCCAGCTCTCGCATCAATCTCAAGTGACAGCCGCCTTGATGGCGAAGCGCGCTTCCTTCCACGCACCGGTGCGCAGGATGTCCTCAAGCACTTCGACGGCCTGCCAGACATCGGCATAGCCGACATAGAGCGGCGTAAAGCCGAAGCGCATGGTCGATGGCGCGCGAAAATCGCCGATCACGCCACGTTCGATCAGCGCGCGCATGATCTGGTAGCCATGCTCATGCATGAATGAAATCTGGCTGCCGCGTTTTTCCCCATCGCGCGTGCTCTCGAGCGTGAGCCCGTAAGTGCCGCACTTTGCCTCGACAAGCTCAATGAACAGATCCGCCAGCGCGATGCTCTTCTTGCGCACCGCCGTCATGTCGACATCGTTCCAGATGTCGAGCGCGCCCTTCAGCGTGCGCATCGACAGGACCGGCTGGGTGCCGCACAGAAACCGGCGGATGCCGGTGCCGGCCGCATAGCCTGGCTCGAAGGCGAAGGGCCGTGCATGGCCCCACCAGCCGGTGAGCGGCTGCTGGATGTCGGAAAGATGCCGCTCAGCCGCATAGATGAAGGCAGGCGCGCCCGGGCCGCCATTCAGATATTTGTAGGTGCAGCCAACGGCAAAATCGGCGTTTGCCTTGTCGAGCTCGACTGACATCGCGCCGGCGGTGTGGCAGAGATCCCAGACGATCATCGCCCCGGCTTCCTGAGCCCTGCGCGTCAGCGCCGGCATGTCGCGCAGTTCGCCCGACTTGTAGTTGACGTGGTTGACCAGCACCACGGCGGTGCGTTCGTCGATCAGCTCTTCGATGGTCGGCGCGTCGATCCCCGAGAGGCGCAGCAGCGTATCTTTTCGCGTCGAAACCACACCCTCAGCCATGTAGAGGTCCGTCGGAAAACTATCGCCCTCGGCGACGATGACCTGCCGCTCCGGTCGCATGGCCATGGCGGCGTGCAGCAGCTTGTAGATGTTGACCGATGTCGTGTCGCAGACCACCGTCTGGCCGGCCGCGGCACCGATCAGGCGCCCGAGCTGGTCGCCAAGTTCAAGCGGCATGTTGAACCAGCCGGCCGTGTTCCATGCGCGGATGAGATCATGCGACCATTCTTCGGTCGCGGCCTTGTGCAGTTCATCGAAAGCGGCACGTGAAGCAGCTCCTAGCGAATTGCCGTCGAGATAGATCACTCCTTGCGGCAACACGAAGCGGTCGCGCATCGCGCGCAGCGGATCTGCGGCATCCATCGCCTTTATGGCGGCGAGATCGGGAATTCCTGTCATGATGTGCCTGCTCCCCCCAAAAATTCAACGCAACGCCGGACACGCATCGACTGTTCTTCCATCACCTGGTTGCGCGCAGCAAGGCTCCACCGGCGAGAAGCAGCCTGACCAGGCGACTGGAAACCAGGAGTTAACCCGAGGTTGGCGTTTTGAGTTCGTTTCGTTCACGGTGCATTGACCGAACCGCGCAGTCGATACGGGTTCAATTCCGTGCCCTTTGCCGACCGACGGCCGATGTCAGTGCTGCCTTCTGGGAAGCCAGAAGGCGCAAACGAAAGCAGAATCAAGGGGATGACGCTCGCGACGGTGAAAATGCGGCATTCCGGTAGGGGCGTGGTTTGTTTCCCAAGCCTTAACGCATTCATTAAACTTTAAACAGTTGCGGAACACAACTGGAACAGATAGTGTTTGTTCTGGGTTTGTTTTTCTGATTCTGTTGGGGGTCGCTATGCTGACACGCAAACAACACGAACTGCTTATGTTCATCCACGAAAGGTTGAAGGAAAGCGGTATTCCGCCCTCCTTCGACGAGATGAAGGAGGCGCTCGACCTGGCTTCCAAATCGGGAATCCATCGGCTGATTACGGCGCTGGAGGAGCGCGGCTTCATTCGCCGTTTGCCCAACCGGGCCCGTGCGCTGGAGGTGCTGCGCCTGCCTGACTCGATCGCCCCCGGCCTCAATGCGGCACGCAAGTTCTCGCCGAGTGTCATCCAGGGTAGTCTTGGGCAAGGCGCCCCTCGGCAGGGCAAGCCGACATCGTCGCGCGTCCCTGCAGCCGGCAATGACGACGATGTCGTCGCCGCCGTTTCGATCCCGGTGATGGGCCGCATCGCCGCCGGTGTGCCGATCGACGCCATCCAGCACCAGACGCATTCGATTTCGGTGCCGCCGGATATGATCATGGGCGGCGAGCATTATGCGCTCGAGGTCAAAGGCGATTCGATGATCGAGGCCGGCATTTTCGACGGCGACACGGTGATCATCCGCAATGCCGATACGGCGAGCCCCGGTGAGATCGTGGTGGCACTGGTCGACGAGGAGGAAGCGACGCTGAAGCGGTTCCGCCGCAAGGGCGCCTCGATCGCCCTGGAAGCCGCCAATCCGGCCTACGAGACGCGCATCTTCGGACCAGACAGGGTCAAGGTGCAGGGCAAGCTCGTCGGACTGATCCGCCGCTACTGAGCTCCGCCCTTGGCGCCGGCTTTGGGGTTGTCGGCCCTGCGGTATGGCGGCAGGCCCCGTGCCGCGCGTGAAAATTTCCGCTGCACGTGCCAGGGCCGGTATGATTTTTCGACCGCGAAACGGATTTCGGCGCGCGTTGCCGCTTGTGGATCGAAGTAGACGGCGGCACTTCCCGCGCGCGCCAGTTGCCGTTTGGTGACGACGAGGACCAGTCGGTCGTAGTAGCAGGGGTTATGGGCGGTGGCGTCGTCGATGACGATCAAGCTGGCAAAGGCGCAGGCTGGCCGCGCAGTATCGCGGTCCTTGGCTTGCGCGATGATCGCGCCGGATGGATGCCTGGCAAGGCAGAGGCCGTCCGTGCAAATGAACGGCATGCCCGGCGGTAGGTCGGCCGGATCGGCAATGTCGAATTGCGGGTCGTTCTTTCCAGGTGTTTCCGGCGCGACGATAGCCTCTGATGTGAGCGCGCGTTTCCAGTTGTCGATGGTGAACTCATTCGGGCGTGCCCGGTTGACCGCGAGTTCACCGCTGCCGATCGGCAGCGCGACCAGCCGTGCGTCCTCCGAGACCAATACGTCGGGTATGCGTGTCTGCGTTGTCGTCAGCAAGCCGGCGAGCGCAAAAGGAAGTGCCGCCAGCCGCAACCAGGTCGTCGCCATGCTGGCAATGACGAGGGCGATCGTCACCAGAAGGACGGATCTCAGCGAAATCAGCCCGACCGCATCGATCGGCGAGCGCTCCGAGATCCACCCGGACAGGGCGATCATCGCCGTCAGCCCCTTGCCCATGACATAGAGGAAAGGGCCATCCGCACCGAACGGCATCGCCAGCGCGCTGAGAACGGCGAAGGGCATGACGACCAGTGAGACGATGGGCATGATGGCCAGATTGGCGAACAGGCTGAGCGGCGCCACGCGCTGGAAATGCCATATGGCGAAAAGCGCCGTGGCGCTCCCTGCAATGATCGAGGTCATCGCCAGACCGCACATGCCCAGCAGGACCTTTCGAGTGGCAAAGCGTAGCGGCGACAGCCGCGGCAGCGGCGTGGTGGCCCTGCCGGCGCGGTAATCGGACCAGCCTGCATAGGCGCCGACAAGGGCCGCCGTCGCGGCGAAGGACATCTGGAAACTCGGACCGACCACCTCGTGCGGCGACACCAGGATGACCGCGATGGCCGAGATCGCCAGGTTGCGCATGGTGAGCGCGGCCCGGTCGAACAGCACGGCGATAAGCATCACCGCCAGCATGATGAAGCTGCGTTCGGCCGCCACGACAATGCCGGAAAAGACGAGGTAGGCCGCAATCGAAAAAAGCGCGGCGGCCGCGGCATATTTCTTGACCGGCCGTCGCGATGAGAAATCGGGAAACAGCGCAAAGGCACCCCGCAGCAGCGCCATGATGGTGCCGGCGACCAACGCCATATGCAGCCCCGAGATGGAGATGATGTGGTAGATGCCGGTGCGCCGCATCGCTTCGTTGATCTCCTCGGGAATGCCGGCGCGCACGCCGACGATCAGCGCAGCAGCAATCTCGCCCTCGGCACCGCCGATGCGGCTGCGGATATGGTCGGCGATAGATTCGCGCGCGTCTTCGATCGCGGAAGAAAGCTGCGCGCCAAGCGGCATGCTGCCCGACGACACGACTTTCGGATTGCCGAGAAAAAAGCCGCTGCCGCCGATACCGGCGAAATAGCTGTCGAAGGAGAAATCATAGCTGTCGGGCCGCACCGGGCCGGTCGGCGGCGGCAGCCGCACATAGCCGGTGATCTCGGAACCGGCGGTCAGCTCAGCCGGTATCTTCATCGCCGAAACGCGGACCCGTTCCGGCATGTAGCGCAGTGTCGGCCTGGCGGTTGAGGTCACATCGATTGTCAGCCTGATGCGGCCGCTCGCCATGGGCTCGTACGATACGACGCGACCCGTCAGCCGCGTCGAGATTTCGGAACCGAGCATATGCGTTCCGACACGCCATGTCTCGAACTTGGCGGCAAGTACGCCAAGCGCGCAGAGCAGCGCCACCATGAAGCACAGGCGCGTCCTGGGCCATGACCGCGAGACGACGGCACAAAGGGCCGCGAGGAGCGCGATTGCGATCGGCTGTGGAAAGGCCGGCTCCACCGACAGCCCGAAATATACGACCACCCCGCATGCGAGGAACACCGGCACCAGCAGGAAGGCGATGCCGCGGTCGAGTTCCAGGCCGGCTGCCGAGGTTACGCTGTTGCGGATACGGGACGGTGACGGGAGGCGGAAACGCCTGGGCAGGCGTACGATGGGCTCGCCCGCGGGCACGAGAACCGTTGCTGGGTCGCTGGCCGGCAGCGACGGAGCATCGAAGCGCGGAGCGGGTAGCAATGCCGGTGCCGGCAGGACAGGCGGGGGTGCGGCAAACAGCAAGCGTTCGCTGACGCCGCTGCCAACGTCCTCGCCCTCGCCCGCACCACGGCCTCGCACAGCCATCGGGTCTGCCCCTTGCGCCCTCGACCTCCTATGCTACATGAACGCGCGACGCGCGAAAGTCCGCAAACCCACTTCCTTCGCCCGCCTGAGAGTTCCATGCCCGATAAGGTCGTCACCCGTTTTGCCCCCTCGCCCACCGGCTATCTGCACATTGGCGGCGCGCGCACGGCGCTGTTCAACTGGCTGTATGCCAAGCACACAGGCGGCACGATGCTGCTGCGCATCGAGGACACCGACCGCGAGCGCTCCACCGATGCGGCAAGCGCGGCCATTCTCGACGGGCTTTCCTGGCTTGGCCTGACATGGGACGGCGAGCCGGTGTCGCAATTCGAGCGTGCGCCGCGCCATCGCGAGGTGGCCGAGGAGCTCGTTCGTATGGGCAAGGCCTATTATTGTTATGCGACGCCTGCCGAACTAGAGGCAATGCGCGAGAGCGCACGCGCCAAGGGGCTGCCTCCCCGCTATGATGGACGCTGGCGCGACCGCGACCCGTCGGAGGCGCCGCCCGGCGCCAAGGGGGCGATCCGCATCAAGGCGCCGACAGACGGCGAGACGGTGGTGCATGACCGCGTCCAGGGCGACGTGCGCTTTCCCAACAAGGATCTCGACGATTTCATTATTCTGCGCTCGGACGGCAATCCCACCTACATGCATGCCGTCGTCGTCGACGATCACGACATGGGCATCACCCACATCATCCGCGGCGACGATCATTTGACCAACGCCGCACGCCAGACCGTAATCTATCAGGCCATGGGCTGGGAGGTGCCATCGATGTCGCATATCCCGCTGATCCACGGTGCCGACGGCGCCAAGCTGTCGAAGCGGCACGGTGCGCTTGGCGTCGAAGCCTATCGCGCCATGGGCTACCTGCCGGATGCGCTGCTCAACTATCTGGCGAGGCTTGGCTGGAGCCACGGCGACGATGAGATCATGTCGATCGCCGACATGATTGCATGGTTCGACATTGGCGACGTCAACAAGGGCGCCGCCCGTTTCGACTTCGCCAAGCTCGAGGCGCTTAACGGCGTGCATATGCGCCGGATGAACGACGCGGCGCTGCTCGACATCTTCATCGCCACTCTGCCGTATCTTGAAGGCGGCCCGGCAATCGCCGCGCGCCTCGACGACAGACGCAGGGCGCAACTGCTTGCCGCTTTGCCGGGCCTGAAGGAGCGCGCCAAGACGCTGGTCGAACTTGTTGAAGGGGCTGCATTCCTTTTCGTCGAGCGGCCGCTGCCGGTCGACGAAAAGGCGGCGGCGCTGCTCAGCGGTGAGGCGCGCACGATCCTGCGGGGCGCTCATGCGGCACTAGCCACGGTTTCGGAGTGGTCTGCCGCCTCAGCCGAAGCCGCGATCCGCGACTATGCGCAGGCCGCCGGCCATAAACTCGGCGCCGTGGCCCAACCTTTGCGCGCCGCGCTCACCGGCAAAAGTACCTCGCCAGGTGTCTTTGATGTGCTTGCCGTGCTTGGCCGCGAGGAAAGCCTGGCGCGGATCGCTGATCAAATCGATTAGCAAACTGGCCCAAGAAGATTGGCATTGAAAGGTGTGTTTCGCAGTGCAACATTGGGTCTTGGCCTAATCTGCCGCGCAGATTCAATTGCGGGCGCAAATGTGCGTATTCCGATGCTTTTGACGTGTTGGGTTCAGATATTTTGCCTTTGCCGGCCTGAGGAAACAAAAAGGAGTTTGCTATGACCGAACCTGCGACAAAAATGGAATTTGGCGGCAAAACCCAGGCATCGACGGCCAAGCTGGAACTCGGCGGCAAAACCCATGAATTCAAGATACGAAGTGGTTCGGTAGGACCTGACGTCATCGACATCGGTTCGCTCTACAACACCGCCGGCGTCTTTACCTACGATCCCGGTTTTACGTCGACGGCGAGCTGCGAATCGGAAATCACCTTCATCGATGGCGATGCCGGCATTCTTTTGCACCGCGGCTACCCGATCGACCAATTGGCCGAGCACGGCGACTTCCTCGAAGTCTGCTATCTCTTGCTCTATGGTGAACTACCGACCAAGGCGCAGAAGGACGATTTCGACTACCGGGTGACGCGCCACACCATGGTGCATGAGCAGATGTCGCGCTTTTTCACCGGCTTCCGCCGTGATGCGCATCCGATGGCGGTGATGTGCGGCGTGGTCGGCGCGCTGTCGGCCTTCTATCACGATTCCACCGATATCTCGGACCCCTATCAACGCATGGTCGCGTCAATGCGGCTGATCGCCAAGATGCCGACGATCGCGGCGATGGCCTATAAATACCACATCGGCCAGCCATTCATTTACCCGAAGAACGAGCTGAATTTCGCAGCCAATTTCCTGCATATGTGCTTCGCCGTGCCTTGCGAGGAATACAAGATCAATCCGGTGCTGGCCCGCGCGATGGAGCGCATCTTCATCCTGCACGCCGATCACGAACAGAACGCCTCGACTTCGACCGTCCGCCTGGCCGGCTCGTCGGGCGCCAATCCTTTTGCCTGTATCGCTGCCGGCATCGCCTGCCTGTGGGGTCCCGCACATGGCGGCGCCAACGAGGCAGCCCTGAACATGCTGGGCGAGATCGGTCATGTCGATCACATCCCGGAATTCATTGCGCGCGCCAAGGATAAGAACGATCCGTTCCGATTGATGGGATTTGGCCACCGCGTTTACAAGAATTACGATCCGCGCGCCAAGATCATGCAGAAGACCGCGCACGAGGTCCTGGGCGAGCTCGGCATCAAGGACGATCCACTGCTCGACATCGCCATGGAGCTGGAAAGGATCGCACTGACCGATTCCTATTTCATCGAGAAGAAGCTCTATCCGAACGTCGATTTCTATTCCGGCATCACGCTGAAGGCGCTGGGCTTTCCCACCACCATGTTCACCGTGCTGTTCGCGGTCGCCCGCACCGTCGGCTGGATCGCGCAGTGGAAGGAGATGATCGAGGACCCGCACCAGAAGATCGGTCGCCCGCGCCAGCTCTATACCGGCGCGCCGGAACGGGACTACGTGCCAATCGCGAAGCGGTGAAGGTGGTGAATGGTGAATGGTGAATGGGAGTAGCGAAGCGTCGCTCCCTGTCCATAGAAACCACTATTCACAATTCACTATTCACAATTCACTCACTTCCTCACCATCCCCATCACCACACCCGCGGCTATCTCGCCTGACGGCTCGTCGGTTGCCATACGCCTGGCGATTTCGGCAAAACCGTCCTTCTGCCAGGTGCGGTAGGCGGTATCGGAGAACAGCGCTTCCAACTGCCGCGCCAGATAATGCGGCCGCACATATTGATTGTAGTGTTCCGGCACAACCGGCCGGTCGGCAATGAGATTGGGCAAGGCTGCGCTCCATACTTTGATCAGCGGCTGCGCCATGCGCATGACCGGATCGAGCCGGTAGCAGGAGATCATCGGCACACTCGCCAGTGCCAGTTCCAGCGATACTGTCCCCGATGCGATCAGCGCCGCATCGGCCTTGCCGAAGGCCTGCCATTTGCGTTCGGCATCGAGTATGATCTCCGGCTTCTCGTCCCAGCTCGCGACCGAGGTCCTGACCAGGTCGGCGACGTGCGGCACCGTCGGCAACAGCAGGCGCAAGCGGTGCCCGCGCGCCCGCAGGATCGACACCGTCTCGCCGAACGGCCCGACCATGCGTCGCACCTCACCACGACGCGAACCAGGCAGTACAAGCAACGTTTTGACGTGATCTGCGGACAGGTCACGCGGCTGCGCCTGCGCCCTGGCGGCACTGATTATGCCCGGATCGTGTGCAAGGCGATGCCCGACATAGGTGCCGGGCGGCCCGCCCAGGCGAGCGAGTTCCTTCACCTCGAACGGCAGGACGCAAAGAATGTGATCGACATATGGCTTCATCGCCGCCGCCCTGCCCGGCCGCCACGCCCACACGCTCGGGCAGACATAGTGGACGATCGGGATAGTCGGATCGGCGGCACGCACCTTCTTGGCGACGCGCAGCGAGAAATCCGGACTGTCGATGGTGATAAGGCAATCGGGCTTTTCAC